>CBDVBC010000271.1:0-3415 GCA_965372125.1 Candidatus Hermodarchaeota archaeon
TAAATGAGGGATGCGCCAGTGGCAGCATCAAAGCCCCCAGGAGGCCAGTACCAAATGCTGAGAGGAGTCCAATGGGCTACGCCTGAGGGATCAACAGCCATTACTATGTAGAAAAGGTTCACAACAGAGAGGAGAGCCAGAAGCATGAACACCGCTGTTACGATGCCTACAGCTACATCCCCTCGCCGTCCTTTCAGAACCTTGCCGAGGAGCCCGACGATTAAGGCGCCGCCGAGAGTTAATACTAGTGGAAGCAGATAAATCCATTCAGTTAGTCCTATTGACATCTCTACTCAACTCATTTAGGGAAGAAGTGCTTGTACCGCTACGAAGAGGCGGTTGATCACAAAGCCGGGCCAGAGCCCGATGATTACAATGAGCGCTGCCAAGCCGAGCATGGGCGCTAGGACCCACCAACTTGGTTCCTTCACCCTACTCATCGCTGTTGGTGTTGGGCCGAAGAAAACGCGCTTGATGAACCAAAGCACATAACCTGCAGTTAGTGCAGTTGATGCAACGGCAAACATTATCATCACAATGCTGCCCGCCAGAGCACCGCCAGCAAAGATTATCCACTCTGAGGCAAAGCCTGCCAGCGGCGGAGTACCCGCAATACTGATAGCGGCAATCAGCGCTATCATAGTAGTCCATGGCATCTTCTTGGCGAGACCGCCCATAGCGGTTATGTCGCGTCCACGCTCATGACCCACTTGCATCATCAATACTCCAGCGGTCATAAACAAGAGTCCTTTGCCTAGGGCGTGGGTGAATATATGGAACATTGCACCAGTAACTCCGTACAGGCCAGCTCCTGCTAGTGTGACACTTGTGAGGCCGAAGAAGATGTAGCCCATCTGGCTGATAGAAGAGTAGGCGAAAAGCCGCTTCGTATCCTTTTGGGCAAGGGCCATTATACCACCATAGAACATGGTGACAACGGCGAAGATCATCAGGTAAAATGCCAAGCTGGCAAAGGCATCAAACATGAAGGTTATAAGTATCCTGACAACGGCATAAGCTCCAGTCCCGATCATCACACCAGACAGGATCACGCTTATGGGAGTCGGTGCCTCCGCATGGGCGTCGGGAAGCCAGGTATGCAAGGGGAATATTGCCATCTTTATTGAAAAGCCCACTAGCAACAGGACGACTAGTAGCTTTACTAGATTCAGGACAACAGGGTTTGCCATCGCAGCTACTAGGTTGATAATAGGTACACCGGGTATCGTGTAGAACTGGACAATATTCAGGGTTGCTGCGCCAGAGAGGCTCCAGATACCTGCAATGCCGAGGAGGATGCAGATAGCGCCGATTTGGGTGAAGATGAAGTACTTCAGAGCTATGGTTACCGACTTGGGCTTAGTGCCCCATTGGGCGATAAGGAAGTAGCTGGGTATTAGCATGAGTTCCCAGAACAAGTAGAACTGGACAAGGTTAGTTGCTAGAACAACACCAAGGATGCCGGCATTGTAGAGAAGGAGGAATGCAAAGAATTTGCTTTGCCCGGGGGACTTGGCCATGTAACCGATGGAGTAGCATGTTGCAGCTGTCGTCAAGACAAAGATGATTGTGACTATTGGTAGATTCAACCCATCCAGATAGAAACCGAAGAGGAAGGTGAAGGGGGACGCGCTTTCTGTCAGGATGTATAGGGGATCTATCCAGAGAAGTACTTCTTCATAGGTCCCGAAAGCGCTGACGAAAGCCATTTCGTACCAAGCGAGGGCGAAGACGAAGAAGCTGATCGCCATTATGGCTAGGGCGAAGATTCCGCCGTAGCGTCCTCTCTTGCGTCCGATAAGCCAAGCAACGGGAGCACCGATGACCATTATTAGTAAACTGAATGTCAGATATTGGAACAAAGCCACTTTAGTTCACCTCTAAGGAAGGAAGAATACTAGAAACGTTCCCCCGAATAATAGGAGGAGCATTAGGACGAGTGCACCGATGACAAGAAGAATCATGTTCCAGCTATGAACACCGGTTTGTAGTTTTCGGAAGGCGCGGCTGAGATCTTGGAATCCATCTGCAACCGCATAGTTAAAGCGATCAATACCGCCTTCCTCGACATGTTTGTACATCCCCTCGGAGAATTCGATGGTGTTTCTGACAAAGATGAAGTAGAGTGCACGGTTGTAGTACCATCGGTTGGAGAGGAAGCGGTGGAGAGCATTGTCGCTGAAGCGTGAAGCATCCCAGCTTCGTCGGATGTAGAAGAAGTACCCAGGTATCCCACCCAGCAACAAGACACCTATTGTGATGAGGAAGGTTAGGGAAGTGAAAGTAGTAGTGAGCCAAGAGATGTATAATTCGGGGATGGTTGCTAGGGGGATGATGATGTGGCTGCTATATACTGAGCCCCATTGCCCGAAGAAATACAGGTAGAAGAATGGGTAAAGGAAGCCGAGAACTAGTGTGGTAATGGCGAGGATGCCGAGGGGTATCCACATTATTTTAGGTGCCTCGTGAACCTTGTGTTGCTTCTCAAGGTCTTGAATATGTCTACTTGGTTTGCCGTGGAAGACAAGACCGATCATACGCAGAGTGTAGAAGAACGTGAGAGCACCTGTTATGGCTGCAGTTGCGAGTAGAAGATAGCCGATGAGGGGGGCAATTGTAGCCAAGTGCAAAGCAGAGGAGAAGATAAGTTCTTTACTCCAGAAGCCGACAAAGGGTGGGACACCACTAAGGCTTAGCGCGCCGAAGAGCATACATATGTAGGTTATTGGCATAGCCTTGCGTAGTCCGCCCATTTTGAACATGTCTTTGCTGTGTATAGTATGTAGCACGGCGCCAGCGGAGAGGAAGAGGAGTGCTTTGAAGACTGCGTGGGCTGAAAGGTGAAAAGTGGAGGCGATGAAACCTTCTGCGTGTTCTGCGCTTAGGGCGAAGATGCCAAGAGCCAAGAACATGTAGCCAAGCTGGCTGATGGTGCTGAAAGCGAGTACTTTCTTGAGTTCGCCAGAGGTTATTGCCATTGTAGCGGCCATGAAAGCGGTGAAGGCCCCGACGACTGCCACGGTTAGGAAGAAGTTAGGCATCACCGTCATTATTATTGTTTGAGTTGGTCCAGCCGCTCCATGTACAAATTCAAGGAACCCAGAGACTAGGATTGGCATCATCCGTGCAACCAGGAACACGCCTGCGTTAACCATCGCAGCAGCGTGGATTAGTGCTGAAACGGTGCTGGGACCTGCCATGGCTTCTGGAAGCCAGATTTGTAGCGGGAACTGGGCACTCTTACCGATGGGCCCAAGGAGGAACAGGAAAAGGATAAGGAGCATTAATCCGCCATTTAGGACTAGTGCCATGTTGCCAAGCCATCCAAAATCAGTTAGGAGGACTTGGTAGTTGAAGGTGGGGTTTCCAGCGGCTGATGTGAAGTAGAAGATGAAGATGATGAAGATAAGAAGAC
>CBDVBC010000272.1:0-3397 GCA_965372125.1 Candidatus Hermodarchaeota archaeon
ATGATTCCTATTAATTGCGAATCACTTCGTATAATAATGGAATTCGACACTTCGCGTCACAAGGCAATTGATTATAGTAAAAACTGAGGAATGAATTTGTTTAGGAAGAGTCGCGTTCTGTCTCTAGTCCTTGTTATCAGTGCAATCCTACTCCTTTGGACCACTCTTCTCGGACCCAAAACCTGTAAGGCGTTCACCATTTCCTGGCAGGACGACTTTAATGATGGCAACTATGATGATTGGACAGTGAATCTTGGTTCCACCTTCTCTGCAGCCAACAACTATCTCGAGGCAACCACTGAGAACGCGTGGAACTGGGTAAGTCATCCCAGCGACGTTGCATATGGAAGCTGGCAGTTTGATGTCTACGCGGTTGACACACCTGCAAACCATTGCTACGTGTACATCATCTCGTCAGGAAGCAACTATCGGCTTTGTGTTTGGACTGGATCATGGGCAGGCGCTATCCCGATACCTGGCCCAGGATTCACCCTTATCAAAGAATATGGCGGAGTTAGTGCCATCGCTGATTATTATCCGGGAACTCCCATTGCCGGTTGGGTCACCATTAATGTGACGAGAACTGAAGCAGGAGAATTCTCCTTCTACATAGATGGTGTTTTACGGATGCAGGTAACCGACAACGACCTCACCATATCGAGCACCTTCCGATTTGCGGGTCAAGGAGGCTGGAGAATCGACAACATCGTCGTCAGCGATTTTACGGCGCCAACAACCACAACGACTACCCCGCCCCCGATACCTGGTTTCCCGTTTCTCGCCATTCTACTCGCGGTTCCCCTCGCCCTAACCTTCGGGTTAATGACCCGTCGTCGCAAAGAACACTAGCATCCTGAAACCCAGAAGTGTCTGTTCCAGCAGACAAAGCGGGGTACCTTTGACTGAACTACTAGGGACGGCGTACTCTTCTTCTGAGCGTAAAACGTCGGGGCTTCGGCGGACGCTTGATCGCCCGTGTGATGTCCTCCAAGCTCCTCTTCAAGGATAACAGGTGTCTCCTGAGCTCTGCTTGGCGGGGGAAGGAGGGACCTCGGATTTGCCCTGCAGCCCTGGATAGGGGTCGGATGGCACCGTTGATCTTATTCACGATTAGGGTGGCGGTCTCAGCGTCGGGCTCCTCATCCTTACCGCCCCCTCCCATATCCAATGCAGTCGTGAGCTCCCGAAGATAATCACTCAGTGCCTCCCCCATATCGTTGAACATCTTCAACTTTGTGAGAAAAAACCGCTTATCCTCATTCGTTTCTTCAATCGATTCCCGATAGACCAAAAACAACGTTTCCATGATGCCCAGGGACTTGTCTGCTAGCGGCGAAATTCGACCCATGAGGGCGCAGGTGCTCTTCCTTTTCTGCACACTGGCAAACAGGGTCTGCTTTCCCAGCTCCAACTTGTGGAATCTTATGCTTTGCTTCAAAAAATCTCTACTCGCTACAATGTGTATGTGTCTGTTTAGATAGCACTCATTAAAGGTTGGGGATTTACCATCCATAACGAGGTGTTTTCACAACGATTATTCCCTGAGTACAGCTCTACGTGAGAATGGTGCGATAATCTTGTCTGCTAGGATGTCCACGGTTAGTTCTGTTAGTTCTCTCTCTACGACCGAGTAGTAGGTTATTCCCTCGCTGGGGTCGTGGGCTATATAGATGTGATACTTGTCTCGTCGTCCAATTATTCCGGAGACGACTGTCAAGCCCTTCTCGGCAACCAGGTCGATCAGGTCCTCAGGATAAATCTTCGCGATTAGACCGGTCAGCATGTAGAATCGAACAGCCCTGAGCGGGGCGTGTTTAGGCTCATCTTCTTCCATTAACAATTCACCATCCAACGCTATAGATTGAAAACCGTACCTCCACTCTATGAAATCTGCGATGATATCGACATGGAGTTCTGTTAGTTCCTCTCTACTTTTTGTGTAATATGTGATTGGTGAATCAGGGGCAACATAGGTATAGATTGTGTAGTTTCTAGGCCAACCAAACGATGAGGTACTCTGTATTATCGTTAAGTCCTTCCCAGCGATTAGTTCTACAAAATCTTCAGGCTCCACCAAAATGATTGTAGGACCAATCACTCTTACAAATTTCACTCGAATTGGGCTGGTTTTCGATTTTCCTCTGGCCATTTTGCATTCACCATTCCGTGTCATAACTGACTGGAGTAAGAAAAGGTGTTTCTAGTTATTAAATTCGAGCCTCCCAAAAGAAACTAAAGGTACGACAGAGAATCCTACTACATCTTTTACTATGAATATCTTGAGGGATTGTTATGACGAAATCTCATTGGGACCTCACTAGGGTATTGCCGTTTGTTGGTGCGGTATTGGGAATCATACTTAGCCTACTGCCATTCTTTGGTCTTTGGTATCCCTTTTGGAGTTTCCTAGGATACGATTGGATTGCCACGACAATCCAGGTGATCCCGTGCGGAGTCATCCTCCTTGGCTATGGGCTTCTGGGATGGAAAACTCACATACAAAGCGGACCCTTGCGTGGAAGAGGTAAACGATCCTCCTGTCTGTTCTTCCTCATATCAGGGATTGTGCTTCTTTTCGTCTTTGGGAATCTAGCTGGCATCCTATTCCTTATAGAGGGGATGATGCTTCCCTTCGGTAGTTAGTTACGCTGACTGAACTCCTTTGTACTGTGGTATCATCGAATGGGTAGGGAGGTTAACTCTTTCGACGGCGATAGGCTACAGCGCTTATTGCGAGTGTTGCTGCCAATCCTACGGCGGCGAGTGCTATAGGAACCCTAGGGTCAAAGGGTGATATCACGGTAACATTGAAGGTGGTTGTTATCCCGTTATCATAGGGATCCGAGGCTGTTACTCTGATGGTGTACGTACCAGGAGCTAGGGTTGTGATACTTCTAATGTAGCCCGTAGTATTGATGGAAAAGGAAAGGGTATTACTGATTGTCCATTGAGCAATGCCTGAACGATCCGTTGCTGCCAATTGGTAACCAAACAATGCCCGGCCTACAATGACCTGATCTGTGGGTATGGTCACCCAGCTTGGGGGCGTAGTGTCCCACACGGTAACATTGAATACACATCCAAGTGTGGTTTGCTGGCTATCGTTGACCCATACCTGCAATCTGTAGCTGGTGCCAACAGCACCTAGTGAAGTAACATTGGAGATTACCCCTTCATTGTCGATTTCAAAGCTTGTGGGATCATTGAGCCACCACTGGTCCAAGCTGAGTTGAGAAGTGACATTCAAGTCGTACCGGAAGGGCAAGCCATACTCTGCTATCTGATTCACTGGTACCTCTACCCACCTCAGGGGACCCAGAGTTCTCACCATCCACACATCCCGATCAAGTGTACTGGGATTCTCCCAGCGACCAACGAGGACAAAATCGCCGTTCCG
>CBDVBC010000273.1:0-3383 GCA_965372125.1 Candidatus Hermodarchaeota archaeon
AAATCCATAAGCGGTAGATGTAATCCGAAATCCATAAGGGTCCTCCTTACTTGGCCAATCAAAGGGCAAAAATCTTTTGGCTTTTATTATTTTAGTACTTTTTCAAGTATGTTTTGTTGGAGGCTCTATCCAAGTCGACGTTATGCGTCTTTGCGAGAGCAGTGGTTTACTGGGATTCCTCTTCCTTTCTAGATGCGAACCAGTAAAGCCCTCCGACAAATAATCCACCGCCAATGATGTTCCCCAGCGTAACCCAGAGCAGGTTATTGCCAAAGCCTGCCCAGGAGACCGCTGGGGTGTGCTCTACAAAGAGAGCCACCAAGTCGCCTCCTTTACCATACTTTGCTTGGAAAACATCACGTACAATAATCACAGTTATCTCCTTGTGTGCATAAAGTGCGATGGTATGAATCGCACTAACGGTTGATAGTTACTAGATAGAGAAAATGTCGCTATATTGACTTTAAATGCTCGCCTCCTTCCATGCATGTTGTCATGAGAATGCAGAAACGTGCTGGGCATAATGACAAGCTAAGAATGCCAAGCCACCCAACGGCGAGCATCACCCGCGCGGCGGTGAATTAGGGACTACTTCGTGGAAGATAATCGCCTGAACTGGCTGAAACTTTGCCTGGGAGAGGCGGAGCCGCGTCGGGTACATGCATCGTTGGGTGGCTTTTCAAACATAAATCAGCAGTGAGGAGGAACACTATCTCCTCGCCGCCAGCACTCCCTTCACTTCATCAGAAGCTAACCACACTTGATTCAGAAACCAATTCGGCAAACCCGATCGGATCGATGAACGAGGCATTCAATGTCTTTAGGTCTTCTTCGGTCACCCCACGGGCGACGGCGCAAGCCCCTCAAACATATACCGGAACATTCCCTTTGACCACTGTGTCGATCAACTCAGGGAGAGGCGGAAAACCGACACCATGAACACTCTTGGCAATCGCATCCTTTGCCAAATATGCGGCCTCCCCAATAAGAACGATACAAACTTCCTTCTCGGCACCAAGGGCCCCTACAGCGGTAATAAAAGCTGCGGTGCTCTTGGTCTGATCGTCTGTCGCGTGCGTTGTAACCGCTAGAATCTTGCTCATTTTTATCTCCTTTATTTGCTACTGCTAATGTTTATACTGATGACTGGATCTCTGTTTATTAGAATCTTCCATTCGCACCTCCTTTCTTTCACTAAGATTTCCGAATGATGAAACGGAAAACAGGCTTATCTCCATCAACCAGTTCACACGGATATCCAAGTTTTTGCATAAGCTGCGGAATTGTCTGTCGCGCCGGATAGTAGTCGGTGATGACCTCAAGTATCTCACCCGCGGCCATCTCGTTGAGGGCCAAACGCGGTTCGAATGTTGGATAGGGACACACCTTTCCTCGGAGATCCAGGCAACGGTCAACCTTTGCTACGCCCATGATATACCTCCCTTCCCTGAGACTCGCTTTGCGTCTAATTAGGTTTCCGCCCTTATCTCTAACTTCAATGGAATCGCGCGATTCAGTGAGTCCCCCACTGGCGAGGAACGTTCGCAGCGTCGACGCAAGTAAGTGATTTGTTCCGGCGTTGCGTCAGGAACAGAGAGATGCACGGTGTAGGAAATCGAGTCATACCCTGGTCCGGGCGCGTCTTCCAAGCCCATATATGATTGTACGTTAAAATGTCCTGTCGCTTCCACCGAGAGACGCTCGATTTTCAAGCCGAGGAAGGAGGCGTGCATTGCAATCAAATCCACGTCGCACGCCGCGAGCGTTGCTAACAGCATCTGCATAGGGTTAAACTCGTCATCTCCGCCGAGGTACGTCACTTTGTTTCCATACTCTATCCGTGAACGCGATTCCCCTACCCAATGTGCAACTAAGGTGAGATGGCGATCCGCTTCAGTTGGGTCCTGCTTGACCATCTCCTTAAAGTCCAACAATTCGGTAACATTGATACCATTGATTTCGATAACTTTACTCATTTTTTTCACTTTTCGATTCTTATAATTGCTTGAGTGTCTTCTGTGTGGGTTCGAATCCTTATCTTAATACTCAGGTCTCCATTGCTCCCCTCCTCCTTGGTCTAGTCAGTTGAGCCGCCTAACGGTTTTTAGCTGAGTGGCCGGGGTAACCATCATCACTTGTCGTTCCTATACCCCAGTCGTGGAACTTGGCTTGCCCTTCGCGCTGCATCCCCGGGAAGTTTATCCTGAGAGAAATCGAAGGGCTCCAGCGAGAAACTGTGCAAAAACTCCCAGCAAATCTCGAAAGTGGGACGAAGACCCAAAAAATCAGCAATAATCTGAAGCGCTGTACCAATTAACCACCGAAAAAACGGTTCTAGTGTGGAGAGAAATGTTATTAATACCAAATTTCGGACTTTTCACACTGTCTGGCGAATGGTTAGGCAGCTTCCACGGTCAGCGTCACTGGACTGCGACTGCGCACACACGCCCTCACGGAAGTCTTCTTGTCTTCTATGCTGAACTTCAGTTCTGTTTCACTGCCTTAAGGCCACAATACCCATGATCAACGTAAACAGGTAGAAGACCTGCGGAGGAAAGGAGGCGTAAAACGTGTTGAAGAAGAACGTTAACCCCGCGACAAATAGACCCGCTGCAACCAGTAGGGTGTAGCCCAGCCAGTTTGGGAAACTACCCTGAAGGAACGCTGCCCCATAAAGACCTAGCGCGAAGATCGTCGCCCAAACAAACACCAGCGAAAGCAGCGCAGGCGGCGTCGTGTACAGGGTTCCTTCCGGATCTCCGATTCGCTGGTAGAGGTATATCGCCCACGCCACTGCACCAACTATGAACGCGACAGCTCCAGCGTACAGCAGCCACGGACTCTGGCTCTCGCGAAGGCCAAGGGTCAGCAACAATGTGCCCGCAGCTGTCACCAGTGAGGCAGCTGCCAATACCAGGTTGGTGGCCGTCCAACGGCCCTGGTTATTTGCAATGATTTCTAACCGCGTTTCGTTATCCGGCGCAGTATACACCGCGTTCGGTCCCACAAGCGAGGCAATCACCACCAAGACAAAGCCCACGATCATCAAAACGCCTGCTGTAGTTAGTAAATTCATGATAGATTTCTCCAATCTCCTTCTGGCTAGTATAACGACCATCGTAATCCAGGATGTGGATCAGCATCAACAATACCTCGGTGCTCAAACTGCGGGCTTTCGCCAAAGTTCTGGATGTGCGGACGGTAGTTACCGGATATTCAACCAACTTGATCCACCCCTGCTATCATCGGCGGGGAGGGAACTTAGACCACTTTAGTCCGGTTTCTTCACAATGTCAAACAGTAGCATGTACAAAGAGCGGTGGACGTGGCCGCCTAACGGTTTTTAGCTGAGTGGCCGGGGTAACCATCATCACTTGTCGTTC
>CBDVBC010000274.1:0-3370 GCA_965372125.1 Candidatus Hermodarchaeota archaeon
GTCTACCCTTTCGCCTCGGCCCAGTCTCAGAGAGCCTTAGTATTATCTCCTCTGAAACCTTTTTTCGAGGCTCTCTGATTTGTACTCCCCAAAGCCTTAAAATCCCTTTTTTACTTGTTGTGAACCTTGACAGGCGTTTGGAGACGCGCAATCATGGAAAAGCTAGTTCACAAAGGAATCTTGGTTGCAGATGTTCCCCCTCCTTCAGGGATGACTATGATCATCAGAGGTCAAGAAGTCGTGCTTGACGGTCTCCAGGAGCAGATGGCTATGGCATTCGCGGCGAAACGCCACCTCGGCTACTGGGATGACTCAGTTTTTGTTCGGAACTTTCTCAAGGATTTCAGCATTGCCTTGGGTATCAAGCCGGTCCTCAAACCGGGTGAAGTCGAGTTAGAAGAACTTTTCCGCTCAGCTGTTCTCCGACGGAATAAGGAACAGCAGAAGAAGGAGGCGATGACAAAGGAGGAGCGGAAAGCGCTTACGGCTGAACGCAAGGTGAAACGTGAGGCTCTGCGTGAAGAGTACGGATACGCTGAAATTGACGGGGAGCGAGTAGAAATCGCTAACTGGACAGCAGAACCCGACTGTATTTTCATGGGGCGAGGTAAACATGCTCTTCGTGGTCGTTGGAAACCAGGTCCCCGCCAACAAGAAATCACACTCAACCTCAGCCCAGACGCAACAATGCCCTCTGGCGAATGGGCTGGTAGGGTCTGGGAATCCGGCAGCCTTTGGGTTGCTCGATGGCGGGATCGTCTCTCAGGAAAAATGAAGTACGTTTGGGTTTCTGATACTGCCCGAATCAAGCAGGACCGGGAGGCTCAGAAATTTAATCTATCCATCCAACTAGTGCGTCGAATTTCACGTATAAGAGAGCACATCCGAGAAGGGATGGCATCACCCAATCCTCGACGACGTCAGATTGCCATGGCCTGCTATCTAATAGATGTTCTAAGTCTCCGGGTTGGTGACGAAAAAGACCCTGACGAGGCGGATACTGTTGGCGCTTCAACTCTTCGCCCAGAACATATAACAATCAAAGATAACGGAGAAGTGGAGTTTCGCTTCCTCGGAAAGGATTCTGTCCCCTGGCACAAGGCTATCCAGCTCTCCCCAGAGATCATTACCACACTTCAACAACTAATTAGGGACGCTAGGGCTCCTAAACCGAGAAGACAGGATGGTCGAACTCACCCAACACGAGACAAACCTCAAATCTTCCCTGATGTCAGAAGCCGTAGCATAAACGCCTTCCTCAGCGAAGCTATGAAAGGTTTGACTGCCAAGGTTTTCCGCACCTACCACGCTAGCACTACTGTACGATCCTACCTAGCCCGAGCGAAGGTCACCGCTGAGGCCCCCAACTACCTAAAGAAGTACCACGCCAAGGTAGCAAATCTACGGGCTGCAATACTTTGTAACCATACCAAGAAAGCACCCAAGGGCTGGAAGGCACGCAAAGAGCGGTTCAAGCAACGCCAATCATCGGCGAATCAACGAATTGCAAAGGCTAGAACGAACCTAGAGAAAAGGCAAACACGCCTCAAAGAGCTTCTTACCAAGCAGAAAGCCGCCATCGAAAAGGCCAGACAGAGCGGAAAAAGCATTCCCCGCGCGCCGGAGAAGAGGCCCTATGCCCGTTCCATCGAGTCAGCACGCCGCAGTGTAGAAACAGCTAAAGCGCGGATACAGAAGGCTCGAGCAGCAAAGGACAAGCTTAAATCCCAAATCACAATCGCAGAGCAAACCCGCACCTGGAACCTCGGTACGAGCCTAAAATCCTACATTGACCCCCGAATCTACAGGGATTGGAGTCGCAGGGTCGATTACGACTGGAAACTCCTCTACTCAAAGACACTCCAGCGCAAGTTCGCCTGGGTCGACGAAGAACCATCTGCCAATCCTGATAGCTAACGCTAGGGCTTGTCTTCTGTGCTTGATTTCTGCTGGATTGCCTCTCGGATTGCAGTTGCTGCCTCCACAGGGTTTCCTGAGCGGCAGATACCGCCGCCCACAATAACGATATCCACTGGGAATTCTAAGACTTGTTTTATCGTGTCTAGGTGCAATCCTCCGGCTACTGCCATCCGAGGTCGGTCACGCAATCGTGAACACATGATAAGATCAGTCAAGGGCGATTTACGTGCGCGCTGACGGTCAAAACCACTATGTACAAGTACATAATGCAATCGGGTCTTCTCGTGACGGATGCCGATGATGTCAGCTAGCCTGCTAACCGGACGCCGAGACACTATGAGGTCTGCCATAACCTCTACTTTAAACTCTTGTGCGGCACGCAACGCTTCTTCTAAAGTTTCGTTATGGGCATCCGCCAAGACAGTTATGATATCAGCTCCCGCCTTGGCCGCCATCCTAACCTCGTAGTATCCCGCGTCTGATGTCTTGAGATCTGCACAAACTTTCTTCTGCGGGAAAGCTTCCTTCAACGCGGTGACCGCTCGAATGCCCTCCGCCTTTATCAGTGGCGTTCCTGCTTCAATTATGTCTGCATAAGGCTCTAGCTGCTTAGCTAGAACCAGGGCTTCTGCCAATGTCTCGGTGTCCAATGCTACCTGTAACCGCACAGCAGGTGCCTTAACCTTTGTCGCTGGGACCATCTCAACCACAATCCTATCGGTGGTCAATGCTCCTATAAAATCACTGTTACTGACAAGAAAGTGGCTTCAAAGCTTGATGGAAAAGTAGAAATGCACAGACCCCAATCGCTCTCCTATGAAGGCACTCACCCTCTTCGCTATCCTCCTCGGGATTGCAGCGATAATCGCTGCCTTCTTCGGATTAGTGTTTATGATCGCCACAGTCGGCGACATCGCTACCAACCGCCTCACAGGTATGATTATGCTGGGCGGAGCTGGCGGCTTACTAGCCACTGCGATAGTTTTAGCCTATCTAGGGCAACGAGCACCAACCCCCGTCATCATCGATGCCCACGTGGACCTCTCCGGTGATGTATCCCTTAGCGAGCTTGCCTGCCCACATTGCGGTGGGACCCCCAGCCGCAGTGACGTAGCCTTTGATCCCCAATCAGGAGCCATCACTATCACGTGCCCGTTCTGCCACAAAGTCTCTCAGATCGTTGAAGAACCCAAATGGTGAACCTCCACTAGCTCATAAAGCAGAAAAGCCCGTACACCAACACAACCCTAGGATGCCTAGAATCTGTTGTCCCGAACCGAGCTGAAGACTTATGCCACCTGCACCACCGATTGATAAAGAATCTCTGCCGACAAGTAACCCTGCAGACCCGGAGTCCTCACTGCTGCAGCAATTGATGGCTGTTCTTATGGATCTTCGTCAACAAGGGCGAACAGTAACTATTCGCATCTGCCCCCAATGTAAGAGCCCC
>CBDVBC010000275.1:0-3358 GCA_965372125.1 Candidatus Hermodarchaeota archaeon
TCGACGCAATCAGAACAAATGCCTCCTCCTCTTTCTCTCCCTGATAGGTATTAAATGTAGAATTGATTTCGGCGGTTTCAAAAATTGTTTTATAATTATGGAAGTGGTGATGCCTGGAGGGGTAGAAGGTGCCTATCCAGTCCTTGTATTTCCATCCGGAGGTCCCAAGGCGAATCAAAGTAGACCCGATTCATCATTTTCTCTACTTGAATCTTTTGGCAGGAAAAAGTGAGTGCCATAAGGAGAAGATCATATCGTCGCTAGTTCGACCCGCCACTCCTTATTGGTATCTGGGTCCTTGACCAGGATGATGGGCATCGGATAGCCGGTTTTTTCACCTATGCGTAGGTAGCGCTGGAAGAAGATTTTCTTCTGGCCCTTGGGCCGGGGTCGCCGCGGGTCACGACCATCAGCCATCAAATCTGCTGCCCGTTTAAGGAGCCGAGCCTTCTCAAGGAAGCCGGGCTTGTGGATCCGGTAGGTGTAGCCTTTCTCATCGACTAGCTTGCGGCCCACGCCCCAGTAGAGCTTTGGCCGCCCCCTTTCGCGCTGCTTGTGCCATTCCGTGAAGCACTCCAGGAAGGCAGGGTAGTCATTGTCCATGATTGCCTGGTAGAATCGTGTTGCAACTTCTTCGGGTTTGAGTCCGGGTTCAAGAGGCATAGAATACAACTCCGCCACCTAGCTTGTATCAGGCTGAGAAAAAGGTTATGTTCGCAGTGGTTCTCGTCATTCTTATGGGTCGTGGCATCGAATCCAAGGCATAGGACCAGGGTCAAGCTGCTAGCCTGACTCGTACGAGTTTCTCTGACAAAACAAAGACTTTTACAGAAGAAAGGCTGTAAGAAACCAATAATTGGATAACGTGGGGTTCATTATATTTGAGGTCTAATTACTCAGTTATAGGACTCTTACTCCTCATGGCTGTGGGGCTGCCCCTTGCAGGATTTTTTGCTGTCTTGCCAAGCCAGCAGCACCACCAAGAGGAGTTGATATTGAACAGGGCGGATCCGCCAACCACTCTTTGGAGTCAAACCTTTGGTACCACCAACAGTGAGGATGCTCGTGATTTGGTGGAGTGTAGCAGCGGCGGCTTCGCCTTTGTGGGAGAAATCCAGGTTTCTGGACATGGTACCGATGTGTGGCTGGTCCGTACTGACAACAACGGCAACCAGCTCTGGAACCGCACCTTCGGCGGGACATACAGCGAAGATGGAAAAGCGCTTACCGAATGCAGTGACGGGGGATTTGCCATCACTGGATACAAGTATTCGGGTGGACTTTACCCGGATTTGTGGTTGATTCGCACCAATTCGACCGGTCACGAACAATGGAATCAGGTATTCGATGTATACGCCACTGATGTTGGGAATGACGTGATTGAATGCAGCGGCGGCGGCTTTGCTGTCATCGGAACAACCCAGAATACCTCTCATACCTACAATTTCTTGTTACTCCGGACCGATGCCACTGGCAACCATCTGTGGAACCAGAGCTTCGGATATGCAGGATCGGAGCGTGGTTACTCAATTGTGGAAGCTAGTAGTGGCGGTTTCGCTCTTGCAGGCTCCAAGTATGTTGGGAACACAGACATGTGGTTGGTGCGCACTGACGCCAGCGGCAACCACCAATGGAACAAGACCTATGGCGGCCCCTATGGTGAGGCTTGTAATGAACTCGTCGAATGCAGTGATGGTGGCTTTGCCCTCACAGGATATGCGTACAACACCGATACTGGAGATGATGACTACTGGCTAGTGCGTACTGATGCCGCTGGTGTGCATCAGTGGAACCAAAGCTACCACGGCTTATCCGAAGATGAAGCCAAGGGGCTGGTGGAATGTAGTGACGGCGGCTTTGCCCTCATAGGCAGTGGGGGTTATGTTGATGAGGAGATCCGAAGAGGCGGCTGCCAAAAGGGAAAGTGGGCTGGAGAAGAAGATATGTGGTTGGTGCGAACCGACGCCAGTGGCAACCACGTGTGGAACCAAAGCTTCGGGGGCACAAATGATGATGATGGGCGTGCGATTGTTTCTTGTAGTGATGGAGGCTTTGCCCTCGCTGGGATTACAATGAGCTACGGCGCAGGTAATTATGATGCGTGGTTGGTACGGGTTGGCCAGGGTAACCTGCCGCCCACATGGGTGGAGACCCCTACTGATCAGGTGGCGATAGCGGGGATGCCCTTCCTCTATGACCTAGAAGCTACCGACCCAGAGGGTTCACTGGATTCCTGGTGGCTCAATGACACCACCAACTTTGCCATCGACGCAGAGGGCGAGATCACCAACGCTGCTGTACTTGAAGAGGGAAGTTATGGACTGCAGGTTTCTGTCAACGATTCCTACGGCAATGTCCTTACAGCCGTTTTCACTGTCGTCGTTGTTCCAGCCTTTCCCTGGCATCTTGTTATCTTCCTCGCTGCCGGTGTCACCCTGTTTGTCCTCTTCTTTGCCTGTCTAAGGAAATATGGCAAAGTATAGCTGTCTGCTGTTTCGTCCCGGAGGCCTTTAGCGCCTCCGTCTCCCCCTTTTTTTGGTATTATTGAAGTGAGCTACCTCTTGCTGAAGCAGTGAGGCTTCCTGTTTCATCCACCAGACTCGATCCCCTTTCGGGTTACGGAGGTCTCGGTGTCCGCAGGCTTGACATCCCTACGCACCGTAGGTACACTATTTCATTCCCCTCGAGGTATTTAAGCTCCACACAGGGCAATTCATCCCACTCCTAAAGGGTGTGGGCTTTCTTGCCTGTTCTCAAGTAAAACCTTGGTCTCTTCGGTTGCTAGGCTATAAGGGAGGATACTCCGGTATAGCGTGGTCCCGTTCTTTGACACTATATGGGTTGGGCTCTCTTGCATGAGCTAGCGATACCTACAATATCCGCTATTGTTGCGCTGCAGTAGCTGCCAGTTATGCGGTATGTCGTCGCTTACGGGCTACGAGACCAAGGGTCAAGGCGAGGGTTCCCCCTACAATAATCGAAGATCGCGGGAAGCCGGGAATCGGCGGAGGAGGAGTTATCGTGTCGGTTGTGGTTGGGTCTGCGAAGTCGACTGTATCGCTGACGACAACATTGTCCAGGGCGTCTCTGTTTCCACAATAGAAGGCGAAGTAGTTAGCAGTGTTCTCTGTCGAGTCTACGGCATCCATTCTGTGGGTCCCATTAATGTAGAGGTAGAACTGTCCGAGTGAGTTTCGGGTCACGTCCACGTGGTACCAGCCTGTGATGTCCTCTGTGGGGTCGTATCTGTCTAACTCTGTGTTAACACCGCCTGTGGACCTTAGGAACAGCCACATGTATTGATTACCTACAATGGTGTTTTTTGGGTTTGTCCTCTTGTTTGTTCGTTGTGGTGGTG
>CBDVBC010000276.1:0-3333 GCA_965372125.1 Candidatus Hermodarchaeota archaeon
ATCATTGTGTGAGTCGCCAATGGCGACGCACCGGCTGACGGGAATATCTAGCTCTTGGACAATTCTACGGAGGACTTCGTGTTTGTTCTCCAAGCCAACCACTACATCAACACCGCAAATGTGGCCATTCTGGTCGGTTAGAAGTCTGTTGGCGTAGCCAACATCAATGCTTAATTCCTTTTGAGCGATCTCTGTAAAGAGGGTTAGACCGGAGCTGATGATGGCTGTCTTGACATTCCAGCCGTGGAGAGTGTGGATTAGTTGTTGGGCGCCAGAGATAAAGGTAAGTCCATTTTGGGCTGCTTGTTGAAGGTCACATAGAGGGACTCCATGCCACAGCCGAACATCTAGCTCAGCCCACCGAGCGTAACCTATCTTTCCTGAATAATAGAGATCGGCATTTTCCTTCGCATCCTCTAGGGTGCCAAGGTGGTGGTGAATCCAGCGCCAAGAGCTATCGAGGCGTACTAGAGTTCCATCCAAATCAAATACTGCCAAACCCGGCGATGACACAATGCAAGTCTCCGCTAGCGATATAGAGTACATCTCTGGCTATTATTGTATAAGAGAAAAGCTTACCGGAAAAGACCAAAGCTTAATCGGTGGATGAGGGCGGAGATTGCGTATTCACTGATGATGGATGTCTTGACATTCTCCCTAAGCAGATTCAGAAATCATTGAGTAAGGACTCGATACCCTTTGTGGATGGGAATGTGATACCATCAGGAGTGATATCATAGGGGATCCGTCGAGTGTTATAGAGAGGGCGTGGTGACTTGAGTATCCGAAGAAACTTCTGGAGCTTGTCATGCACTTCTATTAGTGTAAGTTGGATAACGCCGTCGTGTAGATGCTTGAAGCTTTCGGACACCGTGGCTGGGTGTATCTTGGGTACAAGCACCGATAACCCCACCGCACCCACAAGCTTCATCATCCGCACAACACGGGAGGCTAGCCGGTGACCCCGTTCGAAGCCAAAGTTGGTCACAGTTCCCGAGAAGCTTTCTATTATCACACGACTTGGTGTACGGGCCTGCCGCTCTAAGATGTAATTGTAGGCCTGGGTATAGACAAACATGACCTTGTGGGGGTCACCAGGGTTGCCGACACGGAGGATGCCAGGCAGCGGCTCCTCCTTCTCAGACTTCTCAGACCAGAGGTCTAGGAGAATTAGCTGCTCCGCCTTGATAGCCTCATCCACATCTACACCGGAATCTTGTAGCCGGGTCATGACATCTTCGGGGGGTTGTTCGTTGGAGGCATAAACCACTAGTTCGCCATGATTCAGCGCATACTTGGTGAAGGCAAAAACCAGGCTTTGGGGCTGTGTGCCGTTATCTGCCTCTAGCAGGTAACTCTTCCCACGTAGAAGTGAGCCACCCAAGAGCTGGTCTACTTCAGCGATTCCGAAGCTTCCTTCTTCAGCCACTAGTTTTACCCATCCTGTCAAGCACATTATAGAAAGGTAACTTAATAAAAGTTTAACTTCGAGGAGAAATTGCGTTTTTCTTAGAGGTTTCCGCAAGGATTACAGTTGCCAGGGAAAGTCAGAGCTAGAAGGGACATAGGTCGGGTAGAAGAGAAAAATATAGAGAAGACAGTATAGAAGGAGTATTAGGAATAGAAGGTAGGTGGCGTTCCTGCCCTGACGACGTAGCCAATCGATAGAGCTTTCCTCTGAATCCAAGCTGTACTTCGTTTTACCCCGGTAGGCTCCGACCAGAGCGAAGAAGATTAACCCTGAAAAAGTGAAGAGGATGACAGTCTTGAACTTGAGGAGCCCCCACCAGAAGAGATGCGTGTAATAGCCGACAGTGGCGTAAAGGAGTAAAATACCCAAGGCTGTTAGGAATAGCCCGAGACGTATGGCTCGACGAGGACCCAATATCACCGCGGTTGTGCGGAGCCCTGCCTGACGATCAGCGGCATAATCAGAAGCAGTATGGACACAATGAGTTCCTGCATAGAAGAGCCCCGGACCTATCAGGAGTAGTAGAGGAAGTTCAAGTTGGGCTGCAAGGATGACAAAGGCTGCAACAACTGCCATTGTTCCAAATGCTAGGCCAATCATGAAGAGGTCGATGAAGGGTTTACCCTTAAGGCGAAGAGGGGGCCCCGAGTAAAGGCACCCCAATAGTACGATGCAAAGCAACACTGCGAAGAAGAGAAGAGAAACTAGCACGGCTAGTATTATGGCAACAAGTAGCATGCTAAGGGCTAGGAGAATCCCCACGCGTTTACTGACGCGCCCTGCGGCGAGGGGAAGCTTTGATTTCTCAGTGTGGGCCCTGTCAGTGTCTAGGTCACCTAGCTGGTTCTGGATAAAGATGAAAGAATTGAGGAGACATATTGAAATGAGGGCGGCTGAAAAACGGAGCCAAGTAAATGGATTGTGCAGGGGAAAAGCAGGTGGCACACTTAGCGGTGGTCCCCCTAGGATGAGAAAGGAAAGTGTGACGAGGAAGACCGAGCCTAGCCATACATCGAACCGGGCGAGCTGACCTAGAACCTTCCACCAAGGTTCACGTTTTTGTTCATCAGAAGAGATTGGAATTGAAGAGAGGGATACCCTGTCACATGGTGGTTTGTAGAGATTCAGAAGGGTAATGGCTGCTAGAACTAGGGCGAGAAAACCGGTGGTGATGGGATTGATGGCTGGAAAGACAAAGGCCCACAACAAAATCATGAGGACCGGGTTTGTACTAGCTAGTTCGCCCCAAGGTTTACCTGCTTGAAGGTTCAAGAGAGTCTCAGCAGTGAATGCAGCAAAAAGGAGAGCGGCGATGGCGTAGATGATGCAATCAGATCGGGCTCGCCACCAGCCAAAGATGCTGAAGCGAATTAAATACATGGCACCAGCGAATAAGAGGATAAAGAGGGAAAGGAAGAGCCCGTTTTGGTAAGCGAGATTCATAATTGCCCCAGGTAATAGGAGACCAGTGATGAATTCACCGAGCATGCCTGTGATAAGGAGAGTTACTCCAGCGATGAAATAGAGACGATTTCTCCATCGGTTTGACTGTTCCATGACAAGCTCTACTGAATTGAAGCCCCTATATAAACATCGAAGAGCCGCAAGAAAGAATAAAAAGGACAGTAGAAGGCAATAGTGCTCTCTTCTGGTGTGCAGGAAGTTATGTTGTATGAAGCCTCGGATTGCGGTGGTCGCCATTGGTGGGAACTCGCTCATAAAGGATAATGACCACCAAACAATTCAAGATCAATATGCAGCTGCCCAAGAGACCTGCATCCAGATCGCAGACCTTGTACAACTTGGTTGGAATGTAGCCATCACCCATGGCAACGGTCCACAAGTGGGTTTTTGTCTTCGAC
>CBDVBC010000277.1:0-3316 GCA_965372125.1 Candidatus Hermodarchaeota archaeon
GTCAATCCTGGCAGAAGCAGATTTTGGAATTGGATCACATCGCTAGTCGTTCCTGGCCTGCTCGTGAGGTAAAGCGTCTTGGTGGATGGTTGGTTCGAGCTACCAGTGGAGTGACCAGGCGAGCAAATAGCGTTCTGCCCCTTGATGGTGAGGGCATCGGCGATGTTGGCGAAGCCATTGAGCGGGTGTACGATTTTTACACGCAGAGGAGTATTGTTCCCCGTTTTCAGATGACCCTTGCGAGTCAACCTGATGGTCTGGATCAATCCCTTGGCGATTTGGGTTGGACAGTCGAGTTGAGGGTCATAATCCAAGTTGCCGTCATCGAATCTATGATTTCTGTTGCATCAGATATTCCTGTTGTAGTGGACTCATCGCCCAGCCCAGAGTGGTTGACTGCTTACGCGAAGGCGGGGGGGTTAGATGATTTCTCCTTAAGGGTTCGCCAGGAGATTATGGAGAGGGTTCAAGCAATGAAAGGGTTTGCAGAAGCCAGGATGGACGGCAAGATCGTGGGGATCGGCTTTGGGGTCAGGGATGGAGAATGGCTTGGCTTGTTCGCGATTGTGACACACCCGGAGTACAGACGACGCAGCGTAGCCACAGCGGTGTCTTGTGCGTTAGCCCGGTGGGGTGAAAGACAGGGAGCAGCAAGGGCCTACCTTCAAGTAGAGGAGGATAATGGGGTGGCCCTCAAACTCTATGAGGGGCTGGGATTCAAGAACCACCACAAGTACTGGTACCGGATGCTACGAAAAACAGGGGAGAAGGACTAAAAACCCAATAAGAAGGAGAACCCTCACACTATTCGTTGAATCCTGCCTAAAAAACGACTAAAAGAGAGGTAACGGGAGCCAACGCCGATGATAATCGCGCTTCAAAGAAGAACTACTGGTATGATTGATAGACTCGGTTAAGAGAAAAAATAAAAAGCAGGACTTTCCGAAGAGGCAGGAAACCAGCATATGTTCGTTGGGGTTATTGTTTGAGTCAGTTGAGGATTATCGAGGCAGAATGTCATTGCAGCTACAAATTCGCTGTTCCCTCCTATCATAGTATCTTCGCTGTTCTTGATAGTCACCTGATCAAGGGGCTGCTGGATGGAACTCTGACCAAGACGAGTTGTCCCAAGTGTGGCAGTGAATTTCAAATCGTCACAAAAATCCTTATCCGGGGCCTCCAAGGTTTGGCAGTGGTTTCTACTGATGATCCTCCAGAGGTGCTTATGATAACTCTTTCTGCGCTAGGGGTTCTGAATAGCTGCGGTGGGGTTCGCGACAGCATCGATCAACTCTTAGGTGAGCGGACTGGCTGCGCATCCTAGCCAGATAAGTCGTTTACCGGAGTAGAAAGGTTCAAATTCAACAAATACCCTAGTGTTAGCTAGAATACGATTAGGGGGTAAATCGTAGTGGTAGACAAAAACAAGATTGAAGAATTGATTAAAGCCCTAGCCATAAAAGGCAGAGATGGCTTGAAAGCTAGCAAGGAGCTTGCCATAATCGGCGCTCCGGTAGTTCCCAGCCTTCTCGATGCCTTCACCTCTACTAAGGACGAACATTTCCGCAAACTTGCAGCACTTACCTTCGGTAGGATAGGATCTTCTGCAATCTCGCCCCTCATCAAATTGATGGAACATGAGGACCCAGAGATCCGGAGATATGTAGTTGATGCCCTCGGTGCCCTCCAAGAGGACAGGCGAGCACTCCAAGCAATCCTCCTAGCCCGTAAGGATCCCGAGGAAGAGGTCAGAGCAGCTGCCTGGCGAGCCCTAGAACGCATCCCACCCCGGGAGCCCAAGTTTCCTCGCAAAGGGCTAACAGGAAGAAGACGCGACCCCATCGCAAAGCATTAAGGGCTTCATCTTACATCTGTCAAAACACTGTAAAAAATAGTGGACAAACCGTCACACGGTTGGTGTTTTTAGTGTGTCAATATTTTAAAAGCATCAATACACCAGTCACAGTCAGTAAGTTAAAATGGCATTCAAAAAATATTACAAGGTTCAAGATATTGTATCTGGTAAAAACCAACCGACAAAATCATCTGTCCGAATAATTTTCGTCCAGTTATCGGGGAAACTAGATATTAACCAAGAAGCACTCATAATATTGGCAGAAATGGGATATACAATAAGAGCTGCGCTTGGAATGAGATCTCTAATTAACCTCTAGAAAAGAGGTTAACAACTATTTATTTACTTCTAGGAGTTAGTGAGATTAACGGTGTCTTTTCGCAAAGACGATTTTGGATGTGGTATTTTTCCTTAAACTAGATGCCTTGATGGAGCAGATGATTAGCCGGTTCCGGTTGCAGCCAAGGCTTCACACCTTTAGAGAGACCGGGCACCGGATTGTTGGACCAAAGGAGACAGCTGATAGGATTCGGGCTGCGCTAAAGAGTATCGGTGAGGGTTTTTCAGTTCGTCTGGTCAGCACCCAACTTAGCAGTGTTCTCTCTGACCACTTCTTCGTCCACCAAGCATCCATGGACTCCTTGTTTGATAACTTTGGGAAGAATTACAGTCTTGGGAAGGGTTTGACTCAAGAGCAGTCACTGACCAGTGCTTTTTGTGAACTTGTGGAGCGGTTCTCGGCAATGTACCGTCCTGAGGATTCGGTTGTGAGGAGTAGCGCGCACGACCTCGAACAGCAACACCGAGTCCTGCATCCTCGCGCTTTGGGAATCCCAAGGGACCGCAGACTCAGGGGTCAAGAGCTTGACACCTTTAGGGAGGAGCAGCCTATAGACTGGGTGGTGGGCTGGGACCTCATAAGTGAGGAGCCGCTCCTGGTGCCTGTAGCGTATTCGCATCTTTTCTCCCCAATTGACAGTGTTTCACCGAACCGGCTAGTGGAGAGCCGCCCCAACGGAATCGCCTGCGGGAACTGCATGGAGGAAGCACTCTTCCAAGGGGTATTGGAGGTTGTGGAGCGGGACGCTCAAGCTATCTTCACCTGGAACCAGCTGCCAATGCCCGAGGTCCGTTTGGATACACTGCCCGTAGAGGAAAACGAGACATTGCGTCGGGCGGTTAATGCTCTGCAGGCTAGTGACCTCAAGGTGATATTGAAAGACATTACCGTTGATACGAAGATTCACACTCTCTATGCGTTTGGTGTTGACGAGTCGGGGGAGGGTCCTGCGTTTCAATGGGGTGTGGGGTCTCATTTGGACCCTGGGATTGCCGTGTCTAGGGCGCTGACCGAGCTCTTCCAGTCGAGGGCAAAGCTCCTAGAGTACATGCCTAGGATTCCTGAGGACCCGCGTGATCTGGATTCATGGGAATCCCTGCAGTTTCACCCTGAGGCTGCCC
>CBDVBC010000278.1:0-3311 GCA_965372125.1 Candidatus Hermodarchaeota archaeon
CGTCCTCGCTGGCCTCGCTCACCGGGAAGTCGACGTTACCTTCTCCATCCATCGCCGCATTCCGGACAAGCGCTTCTCCCAACCGATCTGCCGAAACCTCGACCACCTGGAACAGGTTGCACAGACGCAACCATTGCTGCTTACGGTGCTCGAGGATAGTGAGGTCGGTGCCTTCCGGAACCGGATCGGTCCCAAAGGTGAAGGCGAAGACATCATTCAGGAGGTGGCGCAAGACCCTAGGGTCTTTCTTTGTCACCTCCAAGATTTTCGCCTTCGCGGCCTCTGGATCGGCCGAAAGACCCCCATCAAAGACCTCACCGTTGGTGTGCTCCTGATAAGCCAGGGTGAATTGCTCATCCCCCGGCAAGTCGCACAGCCCAGTTGGCTCAACTGTAGACGCTGCCCCGTCCTCAGCCATCGGCCTGGAACTGGTCATCTCGCCTGGGCCGTCGCCTCCAAAGGAGACAGAGCTGAAGAACAAGAGTAGTCCGATGGCGACAGCGGAAAGGACTCCGACTGCGCCGACGGCGATCTTCTGCCGGTTTTCCGACAGACCATCCCAAACGAATCGGGCAAAAGCTGCGCCAGCACAGATGCCAGCTGCTGCTACCAGAGCCGCTATCGCTGCATACTTCCAAGCCGTACTAAAGCCTGAGAAGAGCGCTAGCGGAAAAACGACCAAGAAGAACAGCAGCAGGACCACCGCAATGGCGATTATCCACCACGGGAACCTGGCTTGAGCACGCTGAGAACGCGCGGAAATCACTCCGGCTGTGACGGCCAAGACGGCCGCTATAAACACCGCAAGTGCGGCAAAAGCCGTGTGGTCCATGGACCACACCTCCTTTCTCCAATCTGATGGACTGATTGCCGTTTTGCCAAAGGGAGATTGTCAATGTGCGAGAAACAAAAATCTGCCTTGGCTAGGCAGCCTTTTTGCTCTCACTTGAATTTCGTTTTGCTAATATTACACCTAAAAAAAGTAAAAGTCAAGACTATGAGTCATTTTGTCTTCTAGCGGACCTTTGCGGAAATAAAAAACTCGCAGGCAGTCCTCAGCGCCCAGTATGAGTGTTACCCCAAACCAGACGCCGGGGACCGGCTACGAGTTTTCAAGCTAGTTGAACAACAACACTACTCAAAAATCGGCAATTTTTGAAGTCTTGTTTATATACTTTGTTATAGTGCTAATCTGTGGAAAGCTGTCAATCGAACTTCAGACTTGACTTTCCACGGTTTACCGTGTTTAATAGAATTAATCAGTACACCTGCTGTCCAGATGTACAGTGTGAAACACTGCCATCGGTGTCTAAGTCCTTCCGACCATGGCGGTGTTTCTTTTTATCCAACTTCCTAATAATTCCTCCCCTTCTCCACCTTACAGCGGATCCGGGGCGTCACAATCCCCTGCCCAAAGATTGTAACCGAGGACCTACCATTTACCCCTTGGGAATTTTGATTTCCCCTACAGGGATCAAGGCAGTGCCTTGTAACGATTCTAAGTTTCTCACAGATTGTGCCTTTTGTCAAGTTTTTTAGTCCTATAAAAAACTGTGGCGGGAAAATTGGCTAGTCCCATAGAAAATCTAGGTTCGATATTTGGTTGTTTGAGGGTTTGCGGGAATTATTGTTTCTCATTACGAGAATTAATGGGTGGTGCTGGGTAAAAATAAAAAGGCCTAGCTTCGCTTAGGAACCTTGTTTCCGTCTAGTTTGTTCAAACTGGACAAAAATCATCCTTCCAGCAGCGGTTTGAAGCACCCTGGAAACAGTGGTCTGCACGGTTTTACCAATCGAGGAACCGCCGTTTTCTACTACAATCATTGTTCCATCAGGTAAATAGCCTACCCCTTGAGTCTTTTCTTTGCCTTCCTGAATTATATTCACTTCCAACGGCTCGCCAGGCAGCAGCGTGGTTTTTAGGGAGTTTACCAACTCATTTATGTTTAGAATCTTAATCCCCGAAACAGTGGCGACCTTGTTCAAGTTGAAGTCTGTAGTAAGAATTTTTGCTTTGAGAGTTTTGGCCAGGTTTAACAACTTTTCGTCGATATTTTTTCCTTTTGTATCGCCGCTATTATAAATCACTGTTTTAACCTGCTTCGACTTTTTAATTGTTTCAAGCGCCTCAAGTCCCCTCCTACCTCTACCCCGACGCAGGGCGTTTGAAGCATCTGCGATATGTTGAAGTTCGGACAAAATAAACCTAGGCACGATCAATGTCCCGTACAAAAATCCACTTTCCACCACATCGGCCACCCGACCATCAATAAGCGAACTAGTGTCAACCGCGATTGGATTCACATACCGAACTTCTTCTTTCTTCTTGCCACCTGGTCTCGGTATTCTGCCAGGCAGCTCACGCATGCCTTTTAGAGTTGGGAAGCGCGATTGTGAAATCACTTCGTTGGCTACTCTTTGAGCAAAGCCGCTACTCCAATATCCTACCCAACGGCTGATCAAGGGGACTAAAAATACACCAGCTGCTCCTGAAGCAATTGTAATAATCACGCTGATACCTGTTTTGACTCCAGGATCTGCTATGTTGAGGAACCGAACCGAGGCAAAATAACCAAGTGCGGCGAAACCGACACCGAGAATTACACGAGATACTACTTGAATATTCACTTAGATAATTCCTTTCTGAAGCCAGCGAAAGATAAATCCTAGATAAAATAGCTAGCTTCTTTTAGCCTTTCAAGTTCAAGGCTATCTTCACTGCCTCACGCAGTGTTCGAGCCTTTTTATTAGTTATAAAGTTTTTAAAGCCAAGCTTATTAGCTTCGCGCAGCCTCTTTTCTTCATTTGGGGTAACTCGTACTTCGCCAAGAAGCCCAACTTCCCCGACTGCGACTGTGTCTTTCGATATTACCCTATCGTATGCACTAGATGCAACTGCCAGGCAAACTCCAAGGTCAATTCCTCTCTCTTTTACCCACAAACCGCCGGCAATATTCACGAATATATCTTGGTTATCTAGCGAAACGCCGGCTCTTTTAGAAAGAGTGGCTATTAATATTTGGAGCCGGTTGTAATCTATACCAGAACCTCGCCGAACTGGTAAACCAAAGTTGGTGCGACTAGTAAGGGCTTGGACTTCGGTCAGAATCGGTCGGGATCCTTCCATAACAGGCGCAACGATTGAACCTGGTGCTGAAATACGTGATGAGAGGAACTCTTTTGAGGGGTTTTTCACTTCGGCCATACCAGCCTCTTTCATTTCAAAAACTCCTATCTCGTCAATCGGCCCAAACCTATTTTTTGTCGCAGAGAGGATCCTAAATACGCTGCTACGATCACCTTGCAGGTAT
>CBDVBC010000279.1:0-3308 GCA_965372125.1 Candidatus Hermodarchaeota archaeon
CGTTAGTGAACCAATCTCAGATGTATTATACCCGATTTCCTAAGCGTCGTCTACTCAGGCATTGTTTCATGTCGAATCCTCCGGTTTCTCTTCAACAAGCCTGATTGTTTCGCCAGCTTTCAGCAAACGCACGCGACAGCCTGTTTGGTTTGAATTCAGAATAGCAGACCAGGATTTTCCGACTGGCTTTCCAATTCTTATGAGTATCCCCTCTACGCGCTGAACAACTATACCTTTCCTTTCCTCTGTGTATGAGCCCCAAGAGATGATTTCAGCCAGTTCGCCGTCTTTCATGTTCTGTACAGGGATACTAGTACTACTTCCTTCAACAATACATTTCATCGTTTCGCTCCTTTTGAGGGTTTTGCTAGGAAACAAAAATCAGTTCTTCGATTGCTCTGGTAATGGCCACATAGAGCAAGTTGTATTCCTGTTCAATCTGCCATTTGCCTTTCGCGACTGGATGTGGCATTCCAGCGTTTTCAGGCTGTAGAATGAAGACTCGTTTTGATTCTAGTCCTTTTGCTTTGTGGACAGAAGACAACAGAATGCCACTACCGTTTTTGTCATCGGTGAAAACGCTTTCAATTTTTTCGATTACACCCGAGACTGTAGATTGGCCTTCGCAAAAACAGACGATGCAATCGTGTCGGTCTTGTAAAGCAATCAATCGGGATTCACTAGGATTGCGTTTGGCGTTCTCCCTCTGAGTTTCTTTCTGTAGCCAATCAGATAGCAGAACGAGCAACCAACCCACATCTGCGTTTTTTGTAGAGTTCTTTGTTACTTTCCGAATCGTGGAAATCAATCCCTGTCCTACGTCACGGCCTTGAATGTTTGCTTTGCGTCCATTGCGGAGAAACTTGAAACACTCGGAAACAAGTGGTGCGTTTACTCGGCAAAGGATCATATCACCGTCTTGAACCCGAATGTGATAAGGGTTTAGGCAACCCTCATCTTTCAATTCCATAGAGGCTCTGTTAATTAAACCATCGCAACAACTTCGGTGGGCTTGGAAATCGGGGACGATTTTCTGGGCCTCTTTGACGATTGCACGTCCACAACGGCGAGTGACAGTGAGTTGTAAGTATTCACAACCCACGTCTGTTATTGATAATTCACGCATCATATTGTCCATTGACTTTGAATCAGCGCCGGCAAAACCGTAGATTGCCTGTTTTGGGTCTCCGCAGAGAATCACTCGCCCTCTAGATTTGAGAATAAGTTGATGCTGACAACGATTAAGGTCTTGCGCTTCGTCAACAAGCAACAGGTCATATCGCTCGACGTCAAGATCCAAAACGACCGGAAGCCAGACCATATCGTTGAAATCGATACAGCCGTCTTTCTGGACGTCTTTGCAACGCTCTAGTACTCGCGGCACTAGGTCGAACACGCGAGAACTGTTACTGTTCAGATCAACGTCATAGTGGGAGGCGAGTTCGGAAAGTTTATCTGCTGTTATCGTTTGGGCGTCTAACCAAACTATTCGCTTTTTACTTCTCCATCCGCAAGTATCCTGATAGCCCGTAAGATTCATCTTACACAATCCAACCAGTTTTTCGGTTGCTTTGAGCAACTCAAAATCCTTCTTACGGATTTCCCAGATATCTTTACCGAGGATTTCCGCAATGATGTCCTGCACACGATTGCCGTTGACTTTCACAGAATCGAAAGCCTGCCGGACTGCTTTGAATCCCATCGAGTGCATCGTCATTGCGTGACAACCTTCGGGAACTCTCTCTTGAAGTTCGGTTGCTATCGACTTGTTGAATGCCACAAAACAGACACTCCTAGCGTTGCCTCGACTCTTTTCCATTGCTTCCCAGATAGCTTCTTGCTGTTTTGATGGAGTAATTCCAACGACCCCTTTTCTAGTGACAAGTTTAAGGCCCTCAATAAGTGTCGTGGTTTTTCCCGTACCCGCTCTCGCTTCGATAATGAGGTGCGGGATTTTCTTTTTCTTCTTCTGCTTTAGAGATTCAGAGAGTGTTTTCACTTTGTCGCTCCTTTTCTAATTCACCAGTAAACATTGGTCGGCAAAAGTGTTTTGGTTTATTGGTGTCAATCCACCTGACAGCTTCATCCCATATGACCATAATCAATACAGCCATAAACTGAGGTGGATAATCTTCTGCATAATCACCCATTCTACGCCCCATGTCACTAGGTGTTATTTCATCAACACAATAATTAACAATGACTGCCTCAGCCTCTTTAGGCCATAGGCCATTGTCTGTAAGATACTTGTGTAGTGTTTCATGAATTGTCATCGTTTCGCTCCTTTTCCTTAGTTTTCAGGACTGCTTGAAGAAGTTCAATCTCCTCACAGAGATCATAGATTAGTCGATGGGGCTTGTCTTCCCAGTTGAAAGCCTGATCGCCTTCACCACTTGGAGCTATTCTGTAGGTCTGTGTATCGAATGAACCTTCCTGGAAGTCTCTTGCAGGGCAAGGAGAGCTTTGACTATCAATTCTACCTAAGCGATTGGTAATCACCCTAACGAACTGGCAGGTATCCCCGCCTTGCCACCGGGCTAGGTTTTGTTGCAATTGTTCGGCAGTATCTCCGTCTAGCAGAGCAACGTGAGCATCAAACGCTTGTCGAGAGAAAGTTTCATACGCCACCAGTTCGCTCCTTTTCATTTGATTATAAAGGAATAGAAAAGAAATCTGCTGTCAACAACGACTCATCAAAAGCTTTGACGATACCGACAGTCTCAGCCTTCTTCCACATGTGGGATGTGATGGCATACCACGTGTTTGTGTCTGGCTTCCTAATAACAACAACAGGAGCGCCTGTCCGTGTCTTCGTCCATCTTGCTTCCAGCCCCTGCTCTCGAATTGTCTTTACGCTGAGTTTCATCGTCTCGCTCCTTTTCGTTTTGGATTTGTAATACTGTATTTAGGCAGGGTCTACAATGTCTACCGACACTGTTCTTTTGGTTTAGAGGCACTTCACACGCGACACATTTACTAGCCATTGGAGGATCGAGAGAGGATTCTGCAAATCTTGGTGGTGGCCAACCATCCGGGCGAAAATCTTCTAGAAACAGATCCTCTGCTATTCTCTCTGTGATTGATTTTCTACAAGGAATGAATAAGGGGTCCATCCTATCACCCTCTAGGTTGACCGCGAGGATAACCCCCGGTCTGTGGTATATCGCGGTAGTTTTTTGCACTTGATTTATCGACGGTCCAATACTCACCGATTTCTGTCTCCCACTTTTCCCCTTTGATTTTTCCAGCTCGTAACAGAGCGCGGACTTGTGATTCTGAGCAGCCAATCAGTTTTGCAGCCTCTTTGA
>CBDVBC010000280.1:0-3302 GCA_965372125.1 Candidatus Hermodarchaeota archaeon
CTAATGGGATCCTTACGCCTGAGCGCCAGCACCGCAACACTCTCCTGCCCCTTTCGTCCTGCTCGACCAATACGTTGAGTAAGCCTTGTGATTCCAACGAGCATGGAGACCACTCCGTCTAGGTCTCCTATGTCGATTCCCAACTCCAAGGTAGGAGTTGAAACCAGGAGATCCAGTCTCCCCCGCCGGAAGTCGTCCTCCACCTTGCGGCGGTACGCTGTTGGCAGCCCAGCTCGATGAACTCCACTGGATATCCGGCTGCGCCTAGCAATAATGTTGATGACCTCCGCGTTACGATGAGTATTCGCAAACACGAGTGTCTTGAACTTCTGTCGTACTAGTTCCTGGGCTACGCTGACAATCATGCTACTCTGACTCACCTGTTCAGGGTACATCATAAGAAAGTGGATGACCCCCTTTTTCCCGGTAGCACAATGGATGTCTTTGACTGGTCGACCAAAGAGCAACTCTGCAAACTCTTGGGCGTTACTCACAGTGGCACTCGCGCCAATCAACTGAAGGGGAGGACAAAGACGCTGGATCCTACGGAGCAGAAAATTGACATTAGCCCCAAAGGCCCCAGTGTAAATGTGCATCTCGTCAAGCACAATATGGCGAACTGATCGAACCAGCTGGCGTACAGGGTCAAAAGGACGGATAAGATGTACGTGAATCATGTCAGGGTTAGTGATCAGGATATCCGGTGGGAGCTTGTAAATTCTCTCCCGTTCTGACGCTGGTGTATCACCATCAAGGATCGCTATATCTAGGTCAACACCAGCAGCTAGTAAGGTCAACTTTTTTGCCTGGTCCCGCGCCAGCGCTTTAGTTGGGTAGATAAACAGAGCCTGAACAGCCCTTGTCTTTGGAGCACGAAGTGGACCCCAACTCAGGCGGCGCGATGCAATCTGCTCCATTATTGGGATGGCGAAGGCTTCGGTCTTTCCAGTTGCAGTGGGGGCTGAGATTATCACATCTTGACCTGCAAGGATAGCGCTGATTGCCTCCTCCTGGAACTTGAAGAGCTGTTTGATTCCCTGCTTGTGTAACGCTGCTTTTAGCCCCTCACTGATAGATGTTTCAGTCACCGATGGGCCCATTGGCGGTGTGGTCTCGGGAAACCGCTGATACTTCACTAGCAAGTTTGCTGTATCCATCAGAATCCGCTGCACCACTCGCGGTAGTTCATCCACAGCGGCTACTCCCGCCGCTGCGATTTGACGCTGCCACTCCTCACGGGATTTGGGAGTCTGTGTCCTCGTCCTCGGCTGCTTTGGTCTCTTAGTACGGGTCTTCACTACTGCTCGTTGAGATGACTGTTTACCCTCTACTGCTTCGAGGAAGCGCTGATAGGCAGCTCTTGGGCTACTAACCTCACCCACTACAGTTTGGTAGCTGAGACCGCACTGTGTACAGCGCAACCGGAACCGACGTCCCGCAGGCCGTATCTCCACCTTACCCGAACATTGAGGGCATATCTGGTACGACATCAAACGCTCCCAATCGTGGTTCTCCTGATTGGTGATTTTAAAACCTTTAGGGACAGCCTGATAAGTGGAATAACGCTTAGACCCAAGAAGTGGTGATAGCCTAGGTGTTTGATTTGAAGCTAAAACGTCTCGAGCTGGATGTCAGCGTAATTCCATCCAAATCTTTCCTTGCGGTGAAAGGGCGTCTACATCTTGTAGGAAAGGACGTAACTCTGAAAGTATTCCTACACCCTGAGCTTTCTTGGAAGAAGCTAGAAGCTAGGCACAAGAGCCAGAGGTTACCCTTAGAGGCTGTAGAATGTAAGATTCCCAAAGAGTCATTTCTTCAGGAGGTCAAACGCTGGGAAATTCCACTTCACCCCACGCTGCAATCTCTCGACCAAATATGTCTTCAAGTCGAGTATTCAGGGGTAATCCCTACATCTCAGTTTGAGATTAATTATATTAAACAAACCGGGGTTGAGCTAGCAAGTTATGCTGCATGGTACCCCATTGTTACCTTGTCGGAGTGGATCACATTTTCTATCACACTAGAAGGACCGCCCAATTGGTACTGGATAATGAATGCACCAAGAGTAACAGGTACAGATAAACTACATTGGGACACGCAATCAGCTCGAAGAGACCTAACATTACTGGGATTGCCAGTGGCTAGAGCAATTCCAATCAAAAGGAAACGCCGATTCTGGGGGGAAATCCGAAACTTCTCTCAGTTTCAATCCATAGAGAAGGGATTACAGCGTTTGGAAAAGAGGTTGAAATCATGGTTAGGACCATGTTTAGAAGACGAACTCATCATTGCATTGGTTGCTCGGAATAAGGGTGGAGCTTACACCAGGCAAGGCTTGCTTGTATATCCTGATCAACTTCCTGAAGAATACTTCACTGTTAAATCCCCGCTTCTCCTCACAGCATGGGCTCACGAACTCTGCCATTCCTGGTTCTGTAAGACTTCTGTCTCGGTCTACGACAACTGGATTGATGAAGCACTAGCTGATTACTGTGCGTACATCGTTGCAGGTGAAGAATTCGGCCAGACTTTTTTAGAGACTCGTATCGCCTCCGCCCGTAAGCAAATTCAAGAGGCTGGAAATTTACCCCCTCTTAAAACCATTTTAAGGAGTTCTCCGAAGGCGGAACTTGTCTACTACAAGTACGGTGTATTGGTGCTTAATGATATCTGCAAGAGAATAGGATTTCCCGCCTTCAAGCGAGTTGTCTATGATTTTGCCCAGAAATCAGTGCACCAAACTACTATCACTACAGAAGACTTTCTTGAATCTCTAAATCGGATTTCAGGACAGAATTGGACCGCTTACCTCGAAGAGCGGTTGACAACCATACCAAGCGCTATCTGATACTCCCGGTAGCTAGTATGCCTTTCTAGTTGGAATCATTGAATGAGGGGAATGGGCGTTCATGTCGTGATGATTCGAGAATCCAAGCAAGGTCCTCTTCAATCGTTGCCATTGGGTGCCTTACTATGCGCCCCAACTCTGCGCCGTCATGAGTATAACCTATGATTGTGGGAACTCGTTGGATAAACAGTTTTTCTAGCTCAGGTAATGGAGGGGGAATTACCCATCGGAAGCCTGGGCTTGGGTTTTTTTCAAACCCACCGAAAACCATCACTCTCAACTCGGCCGCTTCGCTAATGAGACCGAGAACCGTTACATGTAAAGCACATTCCTCAGACCAGTTGGCCGTAAATACCACGACCACACATCGTTTAGCGTAGCCTCTAAGCTCTTCAAGTATCTCAGGTTTTAGTGTATAATTTGCGTGCCGCTCCTCGTAGCGTAAGCGGTCAGT
>CBDVBC010000281.1:0-3284 GCA_965372125.1 Candidatus Hermodarchaeota archaeon
CCAGCAACGATCACAGGCGGAGGAACAATGTAGATTGGAATTGATGGGATGACTTCACGGATGGCTGCTGCATACCCTCTCACGAAGGGCGAGAAGTAATTATCAATAAAGTCCACACGGCGTCCGTCGTGCTCCTCAAAATGACCATTCCGACGGATTACGGGTTCGCCTTTAGCGTCGCATCCCCATACACCTTCTCTAAGCCAGATATCTTCTGCTCCCTTGAGCCAGCAACTGACCCCCTCAGGGTTCAAGAGGTCTCGACGAAGCTCCTTGATTCCCATCCCCTCCACACCAAAGAAGGACACGGTGCGTGGGTGGCCCGCAGCAGTGAGCATAGCATCTAAGGGTGTGAAGGCATACCCCAACAGTGTCGAGGTGCTCATGTCGGAGCCGTCAACCTTTTGCCCGATCCAGCCCGTCCCGGGTTCGTTGAGTGTCTCGAAGCCAATAACGTATGGGTTATCCTTCAGCCGCTTCGCTACCTGCTTGAGAGCGTCAAAGTAATGTTGCTGAAGATAGTCCTGGGCACTAATTCCCCCTATCTTGCAGGAGGGTGCAAAGTCCCGTCCCGCGAAGAAGAGGGTCCACATCGTGCCATTCGCGAACCGACGGTAGTTCTGCGGCCAAGACATGGGAGGATATGCGCTCTCATCCTCAGGGTTGTAGCGATACTGCATGACGAAGGCGGCCTCTGACTCGTAGAACTTGGTCAGGTCAAGTCCGACCTTCTCAAAGGTCCATAAGGGCGCTCCATCACCACCGCTAGCTCGGCTCCACACATCCTGGTGCGGATCAATGATTATGTAGACATGGTGTTCCTCCGCGATTTTAAGAACTTCCTCGATGTAATCAAGGTACTCAGTGTCATATTGCCTTGGATTATCATGCTCAATGGCTTCCCAAGTAGTGAGGAATCGTATGGCGTTGAAGCCCCAGTGCTTGATTCTGCTGAAATGCTCATTTGCCGTCTTTAAGGGAAAGGGGCGTTCAACGAATGATACGTCCCGTGATGTGAAGTCGGTTTTAATGTGAGTGGCCCCATCCGGTTTCGCCGGTACCTTCGTACTCCCGCCAAGGTTCACACCGCGAAGTAGGACCTTTCGACCCTTCTCATCTATGAACCAGTCTTTTTCAATCCGAAGCAATGTAAGTCACGCTCTATGTTAGTCACTCTCTTTCTCAAAAAGGATTCCTTTCAGGCTATTCACCGATGAATAGTGGTTAGCGTTATTGGGAAGTGTAATTGGGGTTTTGTTTGCCTCCACGGAGATGCTTCCATTTCATATACCTCCATAACTCACGCAGGCTCTCGATCCCCATGGATTTGAAGAGGTTCTGAAAGGTTAGCGGATGTCGGAGAGTATACCTGCGCTTCTGGGCTTGCTGGAATTCCCTGTAAATCCTCTTAAAAGGCTCAGCTGTCTGAGTCGCTTGAACTTCCTGGACTGCAGTAGCTAGTCGCCTTACAATCACGTTGATAGCCTTCTGGCCTTTTTCTGCAGAAGCATACTTTCTAGGGTCTCTACCTATTATTCCGTGTCGAACGTACCGCTCAGAGAAGGTCAAGCCTTCTTGCACCCTTTCTAGGTCGACATACTCTGGGTTAATAGCCATCATTATTGAGGTCTCCCATTCCGCAGCATGATCACCATCGTACCCTATGCCAGTGGCGAGGGCCTGCTCAGGGACTCCAAGGGCAAACCCATCACGATGTCTCCTGGTGAATCTCTGGGCGGCAACACGGACGTTCTTCATCTGCCCAGTAGGATAGTGACCAGTCAACAGAACGATGATACGGAAACCCATCCCGTATAGTTGCTCAAGCATGGCCCGAGTATTCTTGACCAGATAGGATTTCCTAAAACTCAGGGTGAAGGGAAAATTCAGTGCGTCGAACGCACCCCAGTTTATGCAGGGGAAGAGGACTCCGCCTGTAATCTCGACTGCTCTTCCGCAAAGGAAGGTAGCCTTAATCGAGTCGACGCCGAAGACCATGTGTTCACCATGCCACTCTAGAGCCCCAAAGGGGACATAGGCAATTGGAGTCTCCTCAATATAGGCAGCAAGCTCAGCGGGCTTCACACTCATATACTCAAGGTATCCGTTTCCCCCAAACCTGTCATTTTCACTTTCGGACAAGATAAGAACCCCGTAACATTAGTGTGAAGGTTACTCGGTGTCAATATAAAAAGGATATATTGTTAATGTTGGCTAGATAGAGGTAGACTTCCCTGGGTGAAAGCGTTTGGATGTTATTGATAGGGGAATCCTCAATGAACTGCTGCGAAACTGTCGAGTGACCTATCAGGCCCTAGCTATCAAGTTCGGGATTTCCGCCAACGCCATCAAGAAACGCGTCGCAAAGATGACCGAATCAGGGATCATCGAAGGATATTCACTGACAATCTCCCGGAAGATGATTAACGCCACTGGGCTCTTGGGAGTTCTTCTCACTGATGGGTCGCAGGATGAAGAGGATTTTGTGAACAGAATCGGCGAAAGTCCTTTCATCATAGCTGCAGCATCCTATACCGGGGGGCTGTATTTTCTCCTCGCAGAACACATAACCCCCCAAGATGTAGTAGAACTCAGATCCCATCTTCAGGGACTCCCCAGTGTAGAGAAGATGGAGATACATACACTACTGGAGGATAGGGGTTCCAAGATGGAGCTGACGAAGCTCCACCGACGCGTGCTAAGGGTCCTCATCAAGAATCCTCGGATGTCTATTGTCGACCTCGCCCAGCACACAGGGCTCACAGCAAGAAGGGTCCGGAAGCTCGTACAGGAAATGGTGGACAGTCAAGCAATCCTATTCAGTTGTAGCTACAAGTTGGGGGCGAAAACAAGTATCCCCTTTCTTCTCCGGATGTCCTGGGACGAGAAAACAGCAGATCACAACAAGGTCGCCGCATATCTAATGGAGCAGTTCCCCCTCCAGCTATGGGAGTACTATAACTCGGTTCTAGAGCCAACAGTCTACTGCCTCTTCTCAGCTGAGGAAATGGCAGAGGCCACATCCATCGCCCGCAAAATACGACAGGAAGAATTTGTGACCAACGTCACAATCAGCATAAGCAAACTCCACAGATACTTTGGGGGCCTAAGGGACCGATACCTTGCTGAAATAATACAAGAAACAGAATCCGAGTAGAAATGTTGACACACTCGATCATGAACCTGTAACTAGGAGATTATACATCTTGACCGTAGTAAATCTTGCTAACTATCATGTTTGGGCTGGAACACGGATTCGGCAGCCAGTCAGCGAATTAAGTGAA
>CBDVBC010000282.1:0-3265 GCA_965372125.1 Candidatus Hermodarchaeota archaeon
GTCAAACTCGCTCCTCATTGATGGACACATTATATAATAGAACGTCCGGGTCTACAGTTGCCTTTGATGGACACATTAGATAACATTTAATGGAGCAGGCAATAAGGTGATACCATGCAGCGGCTAACCTACCGTATTCTCCTTAGAAGAGAACCTGAAGGGGGGTTCACCGTTATCGTTCCCTCGCTTCCAGGATGCATTACTTTCGGGGAGACGATCGAGGAGGCTATCGAGAAGGGAAGGGAAGCCATCGAACTCTACCTTGAGAGTCTACGAGCTCATGGCGAGAAGATTCCAACAGAGGAAGGTACACTAGAATACACCCTGACAGTGGAGCTCCATGCCTAAACTTCCCGCACTCTCACCCCGGAAAATCATCAAAATCCTAGAAAAAAGAGGATTCCGGTTAGACAGAACCAAAGGAAGCCACCATTTACCTTCACCCTGAAACGAGGAGACGGGTTGTGGTTCCACTCCACAAGCAGGAACTGCCCAAGGGAACACTAAAGGCAATACTGAAGCAGGCAGGATTGAGCCGGGAAGAACTAAAAGAATTGCTCTGATTCTCCTTTGGTAAACCTTTTAATCAAGTTACCACCTGACTGTAGCAATGGTGGGGACTATGAATTGGAAAAAACGTTCATTTGGTCTAATATCTTTAGCTGCAGTAATTGTGGTACTGTTTAGCACATGCCTCATCCTACCAGCGAGAGCTACAACAAGCGACCCCTGGTTGGATCCAAATTGGGGCTATCGAAAACAACACGTAATACTCGGTTCAACAGCCGGTGAACAAACAAACTATCCTGTAAAAATAACTGTTCGTCGGGCAACAGGGACTGACAGCGGCAACACGGTCTATGTTGGGCTGAATTGTAAATCTGATTTTAGTGACATCCGGTTCACAGCAACCGATGGGGTCACACCTCTCTCCTACTGGATTGAGGAGGTTGTGGCTGGCGGCTCTCCCTACGCTGTTTTCTGGGTCAAAATACCCTCCATTCCTGTTGCCCCTGGCAGCGCCACTATATACCTCTACTATGGAAACCCATTGGTCAGCACCACCAGCGATATCGACGCCACCTTTGACATGGCCTGTGACATGGAGGAGGGAGACCTCACGGACTGGGATGGATCATGGGGTACTTCCACTCAGAGCGCTAGCACCGACTACCCCCACACCGGAGACTACGGATTCAAGCTGATACCAGCTTCAGGCACCCCCACAGACTCAGGGCAGAAGCTAGACGTCACCACTTATGACGGCAACCACGCCTACCGTATATGGCTATATGACACAGGATGTACAACCACCTGGTGGACTGAGACTCTCAACGTATTCGATGGAGCAGTTTCCTGTATGATGGGCGTCCACGGTGAGTACAACAACTACACATATTGTGACAGCGGTGCTTGGCTGGAAACCAATTTCGCCCGCTCGAATGGGTGGCACTTTTTCGAGTTCAGGTGCAGCAGCGACATCACCTACTACTACATTGACGACACCCTAGTCCACACCAGCTCTCTTCTCGACGAGTCCAGCCTCGACTGGCTTTACGCTTATTGCTACCGGGGCAACCCCAATCCCTCCTACTTTGACGATGCTATCGTACGCAAATGGGTTGACCCAGAACCAAGCCATGGTACGTGGGGTAGTGAAGAGTCAGATATTATTGCTCCTAGCTGGGACGAAACTCCTTCTAACCAGATAGTGGATTTCGGTACCCCTTTCTCTTACGATGTGAATGCCTCTGACGCTTCAGGCATTGCCTCCTACTGGGTTAACGATACTGATAACTTCGCTATCGATTCCAATGGCATAATTACAAATGTGAAGAGTCTAGTAGTTGGTACCTATGGGCTAAAAGTACGGGCATATGACCCTTACGGGCATTATTGTTCTGCTAGCATCAAAATCACAGTAGACTTGCCAACCACCCCAACGACAACACCTGTGATTCCTGGCTTCCCCTTCGAGGCAATGATTCTGGGGATTCTAATATCACTGGGTGTAACAGCTGTACATCGACGTAAACGAAAACGGGAAGATTGAATCATTTAAGGGAATTATAAATGGGAAAACGTATACACTACACTATCTTTCTAGCACTAGTTCTAATTGTAACGTCGAATATCATGTTGGGATTTTATACCGGCGAACCACCTGAAGTGACTAAGGCTACAAATATAGAATCCCTTTATGAATCAATTAGCAAGTCGAATCCACAGGATAATTGGATTGGCACGACTTCTGAAACCATCAATCCAAAACCAACCACCACAGGAGTATTTTCTAGTACAACCTCTCTTGAAAACGGATTAAACCAACTGGTTCTATCTCATAGCAATCCAGACACTCTCTTTACACCATTTGGAACGAATTCCCTCCTGCCTGACAAAAAACCTGCATCAACAAGGACAGAATCAGTTTCAGTGATTTCCCCTGAACTAGCAGCACTACTAGAAGACAGCACAGCGGATGAACAAATCAGAGTAATAATCACACTCAAATCCCAGCCACATCTGAACGACGCACGTTCAATCAAACTCCTAGCAGCCCAACGAATCCAGAACCTAGCCCACACCTGTGTGAGTGGATCCCTAGAACACCTGGAAGCCATCGACCAAGAAACCAAAACAATGCGAAGAGAACTCTACAACCACGCAAGAGCTCTTACAGCATCTACTCAGGATAGGATAGTGGACGAGGTTACAATGCTCGGAGGCAGAGTTCTACACAGATACGCCTTTATGAACAGCATAGCAGTTCAGTTGAACCCGGCTGCGATTAAAATCATTAAAAGCAATACACTTGTGCAGAACATTGTTTTAGACGAGCTACAAACTATTATATTAGACTACTGCAGCCCAAGCATCTACACCGGTACATGGTACTCCGCTGGCTATGACGGTGCCCCATGGGACGTCGCAATTCTGGACACAGGAGTTGACGCAACGCACCCCGCTTTATCAAGCCGAGTTATCGATTCACAGAGTTTCGTATCTGGTGTTACAGACCCAGATGATATTCATGGTCACGGAACACATGTTGCAGGGATAGTCGCCAGCACCGATTCAACATTTACTGGAATAGCACCTGGGGCCTCAATTATCAACGCGAAGATAGGGCATCCCACTGCTTATGATTCCGATGTAATAGCTGGTGCTGAATGGGCAGCAACAGGAGCGATTGACGACGCAGAAATCATCAATCACAGCTATGGATGTGGACAAAGCAAGGGACAATTTATTGATGCCTTTGTCG
>CBDVBC010000283.1:0-3263 GCA_965372125.1 Candidatus Hermodarchaeota archaeon
GGCCTGAGATGTTCTTGCCTCCGATGGGATTTCTGCCCGCGGTAGGCTATGATGCCTTCAAACCACAAATACTGACGGCAGCACTGCTGTTATTCTCCGCCTTCGCTTTATTCCTCCTTTCCGGGCTCCTAGATCAATTGGATGGAGCAGTGGCTCGCCTTACAAAGACCCAATCGCAGTGGGGTAGCGTTTTCGACCAAGTCCTCGACAAGTATGCCGACGCAGCTGTAGTGGGTGCCCTCATACTCGCTGGTTTCATCGACATCTTCTGGGGGCTCATCACCTTCTTCGGCTTCATGATGGTCGACTATGCACGAGCACGACACCAAGCTGATGGACTGCACCAAGTCAGAGTTACTAGAGGAGAGCGTCCTTATCGTATTCTCTTCTTCTCCACCGCTGCAGGACTGCAGATTCTCAGCTATCTAGCTATCGTCTTCGACGTTGAAATCTTCGTCGCTCTGCCTATCTTTCCGTTCTTCATCCATCAGCTAACTCTGGAGGCACTCCGCTACTTTAACATCCTGCTGTTGATCATCTGCCATGTATCAGTGATTCAAATGGTTTCCCACGCCAAGAAACACCTTTCTGGTGTTAGAGGCGGACCTCCCTAATCCTAGCATCTCGGTTTACTTCAATCATCATGGGCGGCGGTGGTATGCCGCCTCCTTCCCTTTTTTATTAGGAATGTTTCAGAGCAGGAGAGACTCATCTCTTGTCCAAAATTTAGTTAGCCAATGAGATGCATTAAAGGGAGTAATAACCATCAGGAAAAGATGAAATGTCCCGTGTTGTTTTAACCGCTGATTCCTCTATTATGCATCAGTTCATCTGTGCGCTTTACTCTGGATTTCTGTCTACCTTCCCACGGCGGTTTGTACAGGACTTTCTCTTCATGCATGTGATTTGCAGGTCAGTACCAGCAAACGCCGATGGTACCACAGATTTTCCCATACTGTCACTTCGAGCTGTAGAGGCGATTCTTCGCAATGACAGCTATGGTGCAGGGGACGTTAAAATTGCGCATCCACATCACTTGAATCGGTTGATTGACTCAAAGACCAAGATTGTCGGCGTCTCAGCCAAGGACCCGCTAGGTATTGGTCCTGCTACAACCTCCTTCATCGCGCTTTGGGGCGGGCAGCCACAAAACCGTTTGAAATTTGCAGCCTTGATGCAGCGTATTCGCCGCTTGAAGGAACGCCATGGCTTTAAAGTCGTTTTCGGGGGGTCCGGTGCGTGGCAAATGGAAGACCCTCGAATCCAAGATTACTATGGAATAGATCACGTCTTGGTAGGCGAGGGAGAACGGGTCATCCCAGACCTTTTCAGTGACCTAGAAGGCGGGTCCTATTCAGGGGGTCGCGTTATTCGGGGTCTGCCAGCCCGGGAAACGGAAGTGCCTAGTATTCTTGGACCCACCAATACCTCGCTCATCGAGATTTCTCGGGGCTGCGGTAAGGGCTGCAAGTTCTGCTCACCTACCGTTGCTGGACGGCTCCGTAGCTTCCCTCTTGAGAAGATTCTAGGTGATGCTCAAGTATACCTAGACCGGGGCATCAAATCAATCACCATACAATCTGAAGACACGCTACGTTACGGCTCCTCAAACTTGGAGAGTGATGAGGATGCGGTTCTCACGCTCTATAAGGAACTCTTCAAATTGGGCATAAAACGTGTGATTCTAACTCACGCGTCTATGATTACCTTCGCCCATCAGCCAGACTTCATTTCTAAACTAACCAAACTTATCAGAAAGCATGGCTTACCTGGCTATGGCTGTCAGCCCGGGTTTGAAACGGGAAGCGGCCGGCTCGTCAAAGAACTTATGCCAAACAAATGCTATCCACGTGACCCAAGCGAGTGGCCTGAAGTAGTTCGCGAAGCACTTGATGTTATGCATGAAAACCGCTGGCTACCATGCTGCACCTTAGTAATGGGATTACCTGGCGAGGAAGAAGAAGACATCCGCGAAACGATTAACCTCATCAAGAGCCTCAAACATCACCTGGCATTCTTCTTTCCCCTATCTTTTCTACCTGTGAAACATACAGCTTTAGCCCAATCAGCTCGATGTGTTCGAGAGCGAATGACAGTCGCAAATTGGGAGCTTCTAGAGGTCACATGGAAGCACAACCTCCGATTCTTTAACAAAGCCTTCGGATACGTCGCGGAGGGCCGGTTCCCTCTAATGCGGGTTGGGTTACGATTAGCCACTAGCGTCTTCGGATCCTTCATCATGCAGACCTTACGTACACGGAAGAAAGAAGCAGCGAAGGCTGGTCGTAACTAATTGGGATAGCTCCTGAAGGGAACAGAATTGGTACTAAATGTTGAGGCGTTAATTCCCATTGACAAATGTCGGCGCTGTGGAGCATGCATCGTAGCATGTCCGGTGAACGCAATCTCCCTAAAGGAATATCGAGTGAAGGTGAAGGGCTGCACAAGTTGTTCTGGTCTTTCTGAGGGACTTTGTGTAGAAGCTTGCCCTGCCAAAGCTGACTATGACAAGTTAGAGATGCAAGTTTTTGGTCGCCTGCGCAAACACAATGAAGGGTTTGGTATTTATCGGAGGGTCACCAAGGCAATTTCGCTTCATCCCGAATTACGTAAAAAAGCGTACGGTGGTGGCACAGCTTCAGCATTAACTTATGCAGCCTTGTCCTCTGGGTTTGTGGACGCAGCTATCATTTGTGGTTGGGGTGATGGTGGCGAACCTTGGCGTCCTGGTCCAAGAATCATACGAGATCCCAAGGACATTGTGTTTGGCCTTGGAAGTAAGTATTTTCCTTCACCAAACTTACGGGCTCTAGGGGAACTTGGAAACGCTAAACGCGTGCTCTTCGTCGGGCTACCTTGCCATGTAACTGCACTCAGAAAAATGCAGTATTCTGATAGCAGAGCGCTCCGGAAGTTAACAAAACGAGTTCGTGTTGTTATTGGTACCTTCTGCGGGATTCCCGCAATGTTGACAGCAGAAAGTTTCGCAAATCATATCACCAAACGCGGTGTGCCTCTTGATAAGATAACTCACGTGACCACAGCATGCGCGTCCCTGCTCAAAGGTATCCGAACTTACAGAGTTCACACAGCTGCAGGATACGTAGACTTCCCTGTTCTTATGATCTTAAGGCACCTCCAGAAGGAACGCCTTCGCTGTGACGAGAATTGCTTTGATTATGCCTCAGATTTAGCAGACCTCTCAGTTGGTGGTACAATGCCGCCAGAACTACCTCCAAGATATGTCTCGAATGCTCTTTTTG
>CBDVBC010000284.1:0-3240 GCA_965372125.1 Candidatus Hermodarchaeota archaeon
GGTTGATGGTGCCGATGTTGGGGGCGGGGTCGTCGTAGAGGTAGAAGTCGTCGAGTAACAGGGATATTATCCCACTTGATACTGTCCACGCACCTAGTTGTACCTGGTAGATGTCCACGTTGGGTATGAACCCGAACCAGGCCTCGAAGTCGTGGGCAAGATCCCGGTGCATAAGATTCCAGGTGTCTTGGGTGTTGACTCCCGTCGCGTTGTAGTAAACGCTACTCGACGTGTTGCTGCCCCAGGTGTACGTCTGGATTGCCATACCATAGAACAAGTAGTAGTAGTAGTCGTTGGTTACGTTTCGCAGATACACGCAGATAAAGGCATAATTCCCATAAACGAATTCGGTGTAGTCGTCAAGGTACCATGCCAAATCCATGTAGGTTTCCCGGCTCCCGTTCAGCGGTCGTTCAATGTACTGGTTTTCGTAATAATCTGTGCCCTCGGTTACCGTCAGGTTCGCGGCCTTGCTTCCTGAGTAGCTGGTGTCAGTCACCCTGAGATAGGTTGGCTCGTAGTCCGGGTAATCCCAGGCATGGACTGGCTGGCCCACGTTGAGCTGGTCTTCGAAGTCAGCACCGTTGACCGCCGCTGCTAAAAGCCGCGTAGAGTCAACTAGGAGAGTTAACTTGGACACAGACGCGGATGTACCTACCTGAAAGAAGCAGTATTCGAACCAAGCTTCGACGAGGTTGAAGGAGCTAGTGAGGTCCGCCCAGATGTTGCGGTTGAAGTAGACCCAGCTATCCTCCGTGTTATGTTCATCAATGATGTAAACAACCCGTTGGGAAGTATTCGGAGATGGGCTGCCGGTATAGCTGTCGCCGAGGTAATACCTGACTTCGAACCAATCCTGTTGAGCCCCAGTACCATTATGGGCATGTATTCTAAGTTCAGACGACCAGCTGTTGGGGGATCCGGGTCCCTGATAGTCCTGGTACCACCAGAAGCTCAGGTTCGCCTGGTTCTGGGCTGTGGCTCTGGGGAAGACATCGGCTTTTAACCAGGCCCAGCTGGAGTTGCCTGTGGATTGGGCTGTCAGGTTTGCGCTGTAGCTGCCCGTGTAGGCGGTGCTGCTCTGCCGGACAAACCCAGCTTCGGAGCCGGAGCTTCTGCTCCAGCTTGCGGCGAAGATTTCAAGGTCTCCGTTGTTCGTAGAACCTCCAATCCATGTGTGGGTGGTGTTCTGGATGTGGAAGTCGTCGAAGAAGGCTCGGAGATACTGATCGGTATACCCATCGGTTTCGATGTTGAACCGGGCGTAGTTGCAGACATAAGCGGGGGTGAGGCTAGGGAAGGTGGCGACGGCTTCATAGTCGGCGGTGATGTTGCGGCTGAACCGGTTCCACTGCTGGGTCGGTCCATCCAGGAGAAAATACGCATTGGTGGAGCTATTGCTGTAGCTTGTTGTGCCGTTCAGGATGTAGTGTAAGTAGCGGTATGCGCCACTGTAGAATCTGGTATAGAACCTGAAGGAATCGTTGGCTGGATCTGGGTTCTGGTCCAGATACCAGTAGAAGGTGATGTTTACATCGTTGGCACGTAAACCTGACCCGGACTGGACCCAGTAAGCGCTTTCAGCGGTGCCGAGTGTCTGACTGCGGCACTCCAAGCCTGCAGACTGGGAGCCCTCCTGGACGGGGAAGGGCGCCTGGGCATACCAAGCAAAGACATCGCCATCTGACCCTGGGTTCCATCCTCGTGTGAGGGTGTAGTTGTTGTCCCAGAGCTCAAAGTCTGGGTTGCTGAACCAGTTCGCCGTGTAATTCGCCACGCCCAGATCAGGGGCTGGCGTCGACACACTCCCTCCAGCGGCTCCCATCGCCCTTTGAACAGGAGGAGCTGGGGCTGTTGCTAAATGGTTTGGAGTAGCCGAGCTCATCGGTGCTCTTGGGGTAACTGGAAGTATCGGGAGGGCAAATAATGATAGAATCAGAAATGTTACAATTATTTTTCTAATAGGCAGTCCCTCCAGGGACTATTAGCCTACCTACCTGTAGGCTCAGGATAAAAGGCTTTATCTTTCCATTATGAGCGATATCTTCCATCTTGGATAACAAGATTACAATCCCCTCTTGTAAACTGTGATTGAAAAAGAGGGAGGAAGCCTAGCTATCGGTGCTAGGCTAGGGGAACTACCTAACGAGTTCAACTGATTGGCTTTCTAGAACTTGGCGATTGCTTCCTTGAGCGTCTTCCGGACGCCGCTGTCTTTCTCTGTTTTGAGAGCAGCCTTTAGGGAAGTGGCTGCCTTGGGGTCCTTGATCCGTCCGAGGGCCCAGGCGGCTCCGCTCCGTACCAGGCTGTCTTTGTCCTTTAGTGCCTTGACCAGCGACTTGGTTGCTCGGCGGTTCCCAATCCTGCCGAGGTTGACGGCGGAGCGCCAGCGTACATAGCTGTCATTGTCTCCGAGTGCCCTGCAGAGTGGGTCTACTGCTGCGTTTCCTAGCTTGCCGAGGGCGTCTGCTGCACCTCGCCGTTCATCAGCTTCACCCTCTGAAAGGGCTTTTGCGAGGGGCGAGACGGCGGGTGCACCGATGCGGGCTGCTTCTTCCCATTTTCCTCGGGCGATGAGCCTGCGGACTCGTTCGGTTTCGCTAGCAACTGGGGCTGGTGCCTCCAGGTCGTGGCCACAGTAGACGCAGGTCTTCCAGCGGGGACCGATCGGGGATTGGCAGTTGGGGCAGAGCTTGCTGCCGGTGGCGAGCTGGTGTTCTTCTTCTCGGACGGAGTCGACCATGTCCCTGAAGGCGCGGGTCAGGTCGCCGATTTCTCCGGTGCCGCCGAGTTCTTTGAGTTCCTGGTCTAGCCCTGCCATGATGTCTTTGCGTGCCCGTTCGGTGGAGAGGCTTACTGCCAACTTGGTCAGTCTAGTTATCGGATTCATAATCGAGTTGGCGATGACTAGCCCTATTCCCAAGGCAGCTACGGCTATCAGGACGATGATCAGGAGTACCTGCCATATGGTTGCTTGGCTAGCTAGTAGGATGTTCTGCTGTAAGGGAGCTACTGCAGTGACTGCCTCCGCTACCGGGACTATCACTAGGCATATGTAATCGCCCTTCCCTACGGGCCTGTAGGCGAGGTACCGTGCCTCTCCGTCTCTGGTGTAGGTAATCAGCCCCGTTCCTGATGTTATCGTTGCAATCTGTGAGGTTGATAGCGCTGACGAGCTGTCTGCAGCGTTGATCTCAACTTCATCTATATCTGGTAGTGTGGGTCCTGCTTCTTGGTGGG
>CBDVBC010000285.1:0-3199 GCA_965372125.1 Candidatus Hermodarchaeota archaeon
AAACCGTAGCTACAATTCCATATCCGTTTAAGAGACAAATCTGTGATATGCTTTAGGATGGTATACAATGCGGAACACAATCATCTTCTATTCTATCCTCATCCTTGGCATAGTAATGATCAGCCTCTACATCTTTATCATCAACTCGGTAATCCTCCATGCGTATGCGACGCTCGAATCCTCCACTGCATCGATTACGACACGCCCCTTGAGGGATGATAGAGCAAATGCCTACGCTGGCCTTATCATGCTTGTCGCTTTTACCGTCGGAGCAACCATCTACCAGCTATATCACAGGAAATACAGTATTCCAAGCAAACCCAGCTCACTACAACGACCAACGGGGATAAGTGAGCTGACTGTATATCCAAGCTCTGAAGACAAAGACCTAGAAAGCAGTTGCTACATCTCGAATCCTGTTTTTCCAGTCCCCCACTTCTCCAACGCTAGTCCCGAGCGTACTTCACGAGCGGGACACTCTACCCTCGAAGTTACCTAGTCTTCAAGGTTTTTCCAGAGTCAAAGAATACAGCTTAGTATGTGAGGACTCACTTTCCTTTTCTGGCTTTTCAGGTGCTGGTGCAAGGTTAGGGTTTTTGAAGTTCTACTTGGTGGAAAACCTTATAACTACGGAGTATAATGATACTACTGGTTATACTGAGTATAATAATGATAAAAAAAGGTGGTGAAATAATGTCAAATGATGAAACACCTGAAACACGGGAACCACATCCACTAAAGAGGCGACCGAAACACTACCACCACAGACATGAGCACAAAAGAGTGCGAGTCATTGTGAAAGGGTACATGCGCCCAGACGGCTCGTCATATCACGTGGCTATCCCAAAACAGATTCGTGAAATGATGCAGCTTAAAGGCGGCGAATACTTCCTAATGGCTGCGAGCCCTCATAGGGACGTGATTCGCCTCAAGAAGGTCGAGTTCTCCAACGAAGAAGAAGACACTTGAAAACACACAGGTAAATGTTTGTCAGAACTCGACCTTTCCTTCAAATATTCGAGAAAACACTGGTCACTCTGACAATCCTCCCATTTTTTCTCACTATATAGAAGTTAACAAATCCCCTGATTAGTGCTCGCTGAAGGGCGTGTGATCCAACTAGTAGGTGAATTCACGGACAACCAGCGTTCTGAGGAAGGCACAGCTTACATCTCAAAACCTGTTTTACCAGAACCCCACTTCTCCAACGCGACTTTCAGTTCAGGATGGTCTTGGGCGTACTCCTTGAGCGTAATACCCTTCACTGTTGCATCGATTGCTTGGCGGAAGGCACGTACACCTGCAGGTGGACCGCCATGCTCAGCCGGAAACGCGTGAATCCCGCCACCAGTACCAATCATGATATCCACGCCAAGATCCTCAACAACCATCGGCACATTACCCGGGGTGATCCCACCATTAGGCATCGACATCGATAGTACTCACTAGGGGTGGGGAGAGGGGCTCCCGTTGCTTAGTTTTTGGGGGGTTAGAACCACGGAAAGAGGAGCTGCAGGAGTGCTGTGTAAAAGTTTCCCCCGAGGGGTCGGATGAAGAGGGGGTAGAAGTGGAAGTAGGGGCGGAGTATCCAAGCAAGCTGAGTGCCGACGAAGATTAGGACGACGCACCCGATGAGAATGGGGAGGAATGATGCCCTGAACCCTTCGTCGCGGCGGCTGACGATCCGGGTACCACAGTTGGGGCAGAAGGACTGTCCCTCCCTGGTATCACGACTACAGGAAGGGCATTTGTTGGCTTGAGCGTCTTGGGGGCCCGGTTGGGTCTGGAGTCGATAGAAGGTGAAGAATCCCTGGAGAAAATAGACAAGGGCGCCGATTCCTGCTAGCCCAAAGACTGCTACATTGAGTAACACGATGAAGACATAATCCATTGTGGTGAAGAGGAAGAAGAGGGCTACGGGCAGGAAGGCGAGCAGGATGGTGGCCATAATCGTGAAGCCGGCCAGGAGGATGGTGAGCAGCTGCCGAAGGGCTAGGGTGCCCCCGAGCAAGCTGTCGAGTACATAGAAGGTGGGGAGACAGATATAGAGGGTGAGGAAGAGCAGCAGGGGAATCTTGAAGGCTGAGAAGAGGATCTGGATGCCCCCGGAATAGAGGCCCATGGTCGCGCCGTAGATGGCGGTGAACAGGAACACCGCGACCTGTAGATCGATGAAGTAGTGGTTGAGGTTGCGTTTATCATGGACATCGGCGAACATTTTGTTTCGCTTTTTTAGCACCGACTCTACCGTGGAGAGAAAGCGAGTGACTCCCATGTTAGTAGGAGATGAGCTGGCAGCACTTAAATATTACTCTTCTTACGTATAAACTAGTTAAAACGTATAAAAGATTGGAAATCCTCGAATGCTACACCCCATCACATCCCAGAAGGACCTCCACTTATCAGAATGTTAACTGCCTGGACCTGACCTAGCCTCCGTACTCAGGATTGTTGAAGATGAACTACCACTTGTTAGGTCGCTACATATCGAACCCAGTTTTCCCAGAACCCCATTTCTCCAACGCAACTTTCAACTCAGAATGATCCTCTGCATAGTTCTTCAACGCAATACCTTTCACACAGGCATCTATCGCCTGACGGAAAGCCCGAGCACCAGCAGCAGGACCACCATGCTCCGCAGGAAAAGCATGGATACCACCACCGGTTCCGATCATAATTTCAAGTCCTAAATCTTCAACGACCATCGGAACATGACCTGGTGTTATGCCACCACTAGGCATAGGCATGGTTGACTTGGTATTCTGCAACGGATAGGCCATCGCCCGCGCTATTTCGACGTATCGCTGCTTCAGCAACGGCGCTTCTCTGATTGCGCCGGTAACATAAATCTTAGTTTATTCATCTCTAAAGATTACTATGAGCTTAGATGTTTAATCTATGTCAGATTCATTATCCAGTTCTTGGGGAAATTCTAGGGCGGATTCAGATATTTCCTGAGCTTCATCCAGCTGGCCCTGCATTCTTTTGATATCACCAAGATTTCTCAAAATGAATTCTATTGCGGATTTGTCATCTATATCCTGGAAGATTTCTAGAGCGGATTCAAACATTTCCTGAGCTTCATCCAGCTGACCCTGCATCTTCAGAACAACACCCAAGTTGCTCTTACAGCTCGCTATACCAGATTTGTCATCTATATCCTGGAAGATTTCTAGAGCGGATTCAAACATTTCCTGAG
>CBDVBC010000286.1:0-3196 GCA_965372125.1 Candidatus Hermodarchaeota archaeon
TGTTATGTCCGGGAAATCGATCAGAAGCCTGATGATATGAAGCATCGGGGTCTTCGTGTGTTTGAGATGAAATGGCAAGCCGATGACAACTTGTTACGGGTCATCATTGACCGGGAAAGCCGGGAACCAATGCTGGTCGAAACCGAGGATTTGCTAGTTGAGTGCTGGGTAGCCAATCCTGATCCTCCGCTGGGTGTTCCGCTCCAAGTGGAGTGGACATTTCGCAACAAACGAGTTGACCAACCGCTTCAGTGCCGACTCTCCCCCCATCTGCCAAAGGGTTTTCGTCTTTCTAGGAGACCTCCCAAGACAATCAGTGTTGCCCCCAGGACAAAGGTGACTGTAAAGGGAACCATCATTGGTCAGGTAGGTGTGGTTCCTCGCCCGAAGGAAAGAGTGGCCTATAGGTTGAAGTCACAGCTGCTGTTGAATGGTGTGCCTGTGGATTTGGAGACTGGGCTCCGTTCTAAGCACCCAATCGAAGTGAGTACCGTTCCTCGCACCCTTTGGTGTCGCCCTGGAGGGCAGTTCACTCTTGCGCTCACTTTGAAGAGCAACCTCCGCAGTCCCGCAAGCGGCACCGTCGTCTTGAAGGCTCCCCCTGGTGTCAATCTCGCCCAGACACAGATAGACGTTAAATTCAAGGCTGAAGGCTTCGCAGGAGTTAGCATCGATGCGACAGTCGACAAGGACCTAGGTACAATAGCGCTACCCATTCGAGTTCAAGCTTCACTCCAAGTTAATGGACAACAGCTCCAGACCCGCATGGAAACAGTTTATATGCATTGTTTGTCGTCAGGCGGTGTTTTGGTCACTCCCTTTGACGATGGATGGCGGTTGCAGGTCCACACTGAAAACCTTCACTTTGACATTAATCTCTTGAAGGGTGCTCATCTTGATCGCCTCTACACCAAGATTTCACGCCGTCAGCATCTCCGAGCCCATTTTCGGGAGAGCCTAGGTCCGCCCTTCTGGCCCTCAGAGGTGATGCGCACCCACTTCAAGCACCGCATAGAAACCCCAGGTGACGGAACAACCAGTGTTGTCACTTGGATGAATAGCGAGAAGTATGTGAAGCTCCGCTTCACCAAGACATATGTCTTGACGAGTGGCTCCTCGCTAGTACGTGTAGACTATGGATTCCAAAACATGCATCCCTCCAACTCCTATCAAGTTCGGCTGCGCATAGGGGGGATGATTTGGAGCGCTAGTCATTTGCATGTACTGCCTCTCAGCGATGGGCTATTGCGTGAGGAGATTGTTGAGGATGAATTCTTCGCATCTAGTCGCGAAGTGCCACGGGAAAGAGAGGAGTGGGCGGAAACTTGGTATTTCACAGAATATCCGGAAACCGGAGAAGTGACTGGACTCCTCTGTGATCCTACAGTACTCTACAGAGTTTCAGGTAGGCAGTTGCTCGACTTTGAGCTGCAAGTTCCGCCGCTAGCCCCCCGAAGCAAGACTACTCTCCCTCCCTTCTATGTGATGGTTGGACCTGGCTCATGGAAGCACGTTCGCGAGCAGTGGTATCAGCTCTGCCATCGCCAACCCCAGACGGTTAAGCCCCCTATGCTTTCTAAGCGAGTGCTAGAATTAGCAACTGATCCTACACCAATCCTTCTTGATGCAGCGGATTCGCTTTCAGTTCCGTTAGTGCTCCAGCATCGTGTCCATCGTCCAATTGAAGGCACACTTCAACTCAAAGCACCTCGGGGTTGGCGGGTCACTCCCTCAACTACTTTGTTTAAGCAGATAGAAAGAAAAACACCATTCCGTCTCAATTCGGTGCTTATCCGCACAGCTAACACGGCCGCTATGCCTGAACTCCTCACACTAGAAGCTAAGGTGAAAACTCCTCTCCGAGATTATACCTTTGATCTACCTGTCATCCTTAGTGGCAGATCTGGTGAAGTTAAGGTAACGAAATCACGTGAAGAGGAAACAGAAATCTTTGTTTTGGACAACGGCGTGTACATACTCAAGATTGCACCTAGCTTCGCTGGCAGCGTTATCGCCCTCATAGACAAGGCGACTGGTGCCAACTACCTCAAATCATCATTCCCTAAGGCTGGACCAATGGTCTGGATCAACCCCTGGTACGGTGGAATACAGTGTAATCCGTTTGCAGCTGGTACAGATGGATGGGGGCCAACGCAACTAGATCAGGAGCGATGGACTGCAAGGCACGTCAAACGGAAAGGATGGACTGGGGTTGTGCTCTCTGTGCGCCCCAAGAAAAAGGCAAGGCAGCTTAAGGGCTTCAAGATAGAGTTCTTCGTCTTGACCCGCCCATATAGCAACATCTTGGCTCTTATCAGCCGCTACACCAACCTCACGAAAGCCCCGCGCCAAATTCGCCATAGATTCCATGCGTCTGTCCAGCCTGGCGGAAAGATGACAGGTCTTGAAACAATTGCACCCCGAGCCCTTGGCCCGTTACGTCGCCGCCGCACCAAAACCTTTGGCTACCTAGATACAACCCAGCCCTTCGTCGGTGTGGAACATCGCAGGCGCGGCGAAACAGTTCTCGTTGTCGCACCCCATGGCCCAGAGGGGTTTGTTGACCTCTGGGATACGCCCCCTCACCTAATTCAGATTAGTGGCTCCGACCTCGTTGATTTGCCGCCGCGAGCAAAAGCAGAACGAACTGCCTTCCTCGTCATCGCTAAAGCGCCCTGGAAGTACGCTGAACGCTACTCGGCGCTAGCCAGTCTCACTATATGAGGTTTCAGAGACTTCAAAACTGAACTTTTCTCTATAGTTTTTGCAGACAATACTTGCTTCCGAAGATAATCATTACTTGGGCTCTTAACTAGTTATGAGGCGCTTAACAGCTGTGTAATGAGCTCGTACAGTTCGTTGGCGCGTATTGGCTTGACCTGAAAGACTTCTGCTCCTGCCTCCATGGCTTTCTGGCGAACTGTTTCATCGGCGCTTATAAAAATAATCTTGCATTCAGGGCAGAGCCGTTTTAGTTCGCGTGTAGCGATTACCCCATTCATTTTCGGCATTCGGTGATCCATCATTATTATGTCTGGTTTGGGGTCAAGTTGTGAGTACTTCTCTATTGCTTCGTCGCCGTCGAAGGCTGAAGCTATGACGACATGACCTTTCATCGACAAGAGGGCTTCGTAGATGTAGTGAAGGTCTTCCTCATCTTCCACTATGAAGACTGTAGCCATACTAATTTCCCCAG
>CBDVBC010000287.1:0-3187 GCA_965372125.1 Candidatus Hermodarchaeota archaeon
AAGAACCGCTTCGGAATCATAAGAGTGAATCTTAGAGTGTCGCCCCAGTTCACTTGAAAGCCATTGTCCTGGATGTTACTGCCATTCTCGTATGAAATTACTAGTTTGAGCGTTTCACCAAAAAGCCATTCCTGATGGGAACTGTCCCAGACGTCGCTTTGTGTATCCTGTTTACGCTCCCATATGACGTGAACAACAGGATCGGTGGAGGGGGAAGTTGATTGTGCGAATACTGCAGCCGGGGCAGTAGAGAAAAAGGTCAACACTAGTACAGAGATTGCCAGTACACTCACTATTCTTTTCATTTTCATTTCTCTCCTAACAATTATAGTCTTATACTGAACCTCCTGAATCGAAGCTTAAAAGGGCGTGCGTCCAAGCCAAGGCAACGAGGAAATTTTTGCGAAAAACACAACCCTACTGAAAGAGTCTAAACCTAACGAGTTGCCCTCTCGGAAAGAAATCTTGGTCTTTGTCTTGCAACGTAATCTAGGATTCTCTGAGGAAGAAAAGTTAGAAAAAAGGAGGGAGAGGGGACAGTGTCCCCTTGGTGTATCTTGCTAGTTGTTAGTCGGTTGCTTTTGGTTCGCTATCTATCCAGTAATCGCGGACTGGCTCTTCTGCAGGCTTACCCTTTGAGCGCCCTCGTCGCCGGATGTTCACCACGATCACCGCGGCTATGATGGCAACAATAACACCGACAACGGCGATTATCACCAACAGCCAGGTCGGGTTTGGGCCTCCGCCACCGACTACCATGTCAAGCGCGGTGGTATATATTCCAAAGGATGGGTCGTTGTCGATCGAGTGCCCGCCCCAGTTAACAAAACTAGAGAGCATGAAGAAGAAGGTGCCACTTATCTCCCAGCTCGCTATTGTGGTGCCGTCAGAGGCCTGATACATAGCAGAGAAGGCGCCCAGTGGTACAGTAGCAGCTGAGCAGTTGTAGGTCCCGTCGTCGTAGCCCCAGATGTATTCTTGTCCTCCCATCTGGATCTCTGCGAAGGTTCTGCCCTCCGCACCGAACATGTAAACGTCGCCGATCTCTGTGTCGTCGTTGTTTGTGCCAACGGGTGTGTCGTCGACACTGAATTCCGTGTAAGTCGTTGTTGATAGGTCACCGAAGTATGCGATGGCTAGGCTGCGTCCTTCAAGGACTGTGTTGTTGAAGTGGTGGAGCGTCCAGTCGCCGACATATTGGTCTACCTTGACGCTGACAAGATTGTTGTTGGGGTCGGGATTTGCTGTGGAGTTGGCTAGATGAACAGTGTAGTGTACATCGAAGGCCATCTCGTCGATGGTAGCTGAGGAGAGAATGTGGTCGAAGGCTGAGGCGTTCAGCCCGACGAGGCCGTCGGGAGAGCCATAGTAGTCGTAGCAGCTGCGAATGCCAGACCCGACTGCGGCGTGAACTGGGTAGAGGGTTCCGTTTACGTCATAGATCCGGGCGCCAAAGTCGATTGTTTCATCGAAGTCCCTGTCTACGATTAGTGTTCTGCTGCCTGTTGATTCTGTGGAGTTGAAGGGCATTGTGAACTCGATGCTGCCCACGTTTTCGATGAGGAAGTAGTGGGTTACCTCGTCTGAGTCCACGAATCCGTCTTGGACAGTGAAGTCTGGAACGCCGTTTCCGCCGTCAATTGTCGTGTTGTCAACGAAGAGTAACAGCCCAGCGTATTGGGAGTGGAATCTTGCCCAGCTAGTTGAGTTGGTGCTGGTGGCTAGCTCGAACGTTTGCACTTGACCGAAACCGAACCAAGAGCATTCCCAGGTATTGTCCTCGAGCCACCAGTAATTGTCTTGGAGGTCTTCCCAGGAATAATTCCTGGCCATGCAGGCGATAGCGTTGTAGCCCGGCGCGGGTACTAGCTCGTTGATGTCCTGCCAGACGAGTTCCTGGATGTCTGCCATTTCGGTTGCGTTGACCGGTGACATGTCATCTGCGTGGAACCAGAAGAAATCGACATTCCAAGTATAGGTCATGGTCTCTGTGACCAGTCCCATCCAGTTCACTGAAACGAACTCGTCGCCCTCGTCCTCAGGAGCCGGCGTGGGATCGAAGACCATGTGAACAACTAGAGAATCTATTGTCCGCTGAATCTCATCGTGCCAGTTGGAGACCTGTTTGACGTAGTACTGGTCGTCTAGGGTTTCGAGGTCGCCGTCGAGGTCTAGCGCCCCGCTGTCGCTGACTGTCCAGATTTCTGGAACCCAAGTGTACACATTACCCAAGTTGAAAGTGGTTGGTGTCCAATGTGTTGCCGCACTCAAATCGAGTGCAACGTAACGAGTATGGTTAATTTCCCATGACCCTGACTGGTTTGTTAATATTGTCCGAGTTTGTATCGGCACTAAATGACACCTATACTCTGCTTCAGGTGCATTAGGTAGGAACTCCATATCAAGACCGAAGTACGACTGATCGTCACCGAGATTGTAGATGATGTTTGTAGCATTCACAAAATCGGGAGAGGTGTTATTCAGTCTCGTGTGTTCCACAATCGCTCCCGAATAGATTTCCCATGTCGTAGTTTCCATCACCCATTTTTGCCCGATGATAGACAATGTGTCAAGGTGGATAAGGAGTTCGATGTAGACCCCAGTCAACCAGCTGTGAGTATCATTCCAGCCAGATGTGTATCCCTCTAGTATAAATGCCGCAGCGGTTGTGTTGTAGTCTTCACGTATAAATGCGCCATGAATGGTCGGGTGGGGAATAAGTTCACCTTTCTTTTCTATTGACTCTAGAGGAGCGTAGATATCTATTGAAACATTGAACCATTCGTTGTAACCAACATTATCAACGAATTCACCTGTGAGGTCACGTATTTCTCCCTCTAGTATGATATCGTGAAGTGCTAGTCTAGCACCACCCGATGATATGAATCGAAAGCTAGGCTCTGCTGGAACACCATCGATACTCTGGGTTCCATAATAACGAGGTTGCCATGGTTCGATACGAATGGTTTTACCATAGGTGTAATCGGTCGTAATAGGGTTCGAAGGAACGCTTGCTGTCGTCATACTTCCGGTGTTATCTACCCCTAAGTAATTGCTGCGGTTCATGACGTTAGTAGTGAAATTCACATACCAGCGTACAACATTGGGACCGAAATCACCACTTTTAATCTGGTCAAAATCAACAAAGTGGGTGATATTGGTATCGTCGCGAACAATAGTCTCGTAA
>CBDVBC010000288.1:0-3179 GCA_965372125.1 Candidatus Hermodarchaeota archaeon
CTGCATCATCCACGTCCCGCCACTCACTCAGGATACCCTTGGTACCTGGATACACGAGATAGGTCATTGCAGGAGCGGGTATTGGCACGACTAATCCATTGCTTCTTTTGCGCCATGTCATGGAGGGAAGGGAAAATGCTAGTTAGCGTTCGCAACAAGAAAACCAAGCGGGTCTTCGTATCTCATATCATGTCCGCCTTCCTGGGGCCGACCTACGTCACAGCGTGGATCATGCAACAGGCCAAACATGCTGGCTACGACGAAGGCGGCTACGAGTATCAGATTGGCGAGAAGGGAGTATGGCAATCATGAAGGCCGGGGATAAAGTGGAAATACTCGTCGTGTATACGACTTGGGATCGTGACAGAGCGACCCGAGAAGTTAAGGAGTTCTGGGCGCCTACAATAGTGCTTTCTGTGATAAAACATAGCTTTATCTATAGACTGGAAGGTGTCCTACGCTCGGCAGCATTTAACCACGAAAACTCTACTTGGCGCCACATACAGGAGGACAAGGCATCATGAAATTCGATTGTGGAGAAGACTGGAAACACCAGAAAGCACGGTTATCTAAGTGGCATGACCATTTTTTATGGTTTCCAAAGCAAATGGGAAACCACGATTGCCGGTGGTTGGAAACCATCGAGCGCAAAGGGACACGCAAAGAAACTTGGGACGACAATTACTGGTTATGGGAATACCGCGTGAAGGAGGACAAGACATCATGAAATCAGAATGGGAAGAGATTGAGGAAACCACGGGGGAGTTGTATACCCGACGGATGCGTATCCCCGAAGGTTGGCTCTACCGGCATGGAAATACGGCAATGGTCTTCGTGCCAGAGCCCAAGACCTCGCTTCAGATCGAGCATCTAGTGCGGGCGCTTCGTGGTTTGCTGCCAATGGCTAGTCAGCTGGCGCTAAAATTCCCCCGTAATGCTGTATATAGAGAGAGTATCAAAGACGCCGAGGGCGCGCTCAACATGGTACGTCTACCCCTTGATTGATAGCTTCAACGTCCAAGCTTCTCGTGCAGTTACCCCCTACTTCTACAGGGCGCCGGTGCCAGAGGTTCTGCCGCGCAACATGAAGCCGATGGAGTTTCAGTTCGCGGGCGCAGAATACGTCCTAGCTCGGGACAACGCTCTCATTGGGGACGTGCCAGGGCTTACCAAGACGGCGCAGTCTATCATGGTCAGTAACGCGGTCGAGGCTAAGTTTACTCTGGTGGTGTGCCCCGCCTCACTTCGCCTCAACTGGGAACGCGAGATATGGGCATGGTCCACCATCGAGAACGTCTCGACCTACCCGGTGCTGTCGGCGAAGGACGGTATCAACCCTAGTTCCAACTACGTCATCATCTCCTACGATCTGTTGCGGAACGACGCCATCATGGCTGCTATATATGCTGAAAGATGGGACCACCTTATTTTAGATGAGGCCCATTATCTAAAAGACCCGAGAGGGAATAAGCGCACCCAGGCAATTTGTGCTGAGGATGGTTTGCGCTCAGTGGTTGGCCGGATCACCGCCCTTTCGGGCACCATCCTTCCTAACCAGCCTATCGAATGCTACAACCTCTTTCGCCTACTCAATTGGGATGCGCTGGAATGTATGAGCTTAGATAGCTTCCGCAGTGAGTTCTACGAGGAAGGTGGCGGTATGGTGCGCTCGCCGGTCTGGGATGAGAAGGCGCAGGCCATGATCTCAAAGCTGCACTGGTCTGACACGGTTCGCAACGTGCCCTGTAACTTGGCCGAGCTGCAACGCCTCCTCCGGGACAACATCATGGTGCGGCGCCTCAAGGAACAAGTGTTGCACGAGCTGCCGCCCAAGCAGTGGCATCCCTTCCCTCTCGCCATCACCTCGGCTATGCGCAAGGCCCTGCGGCATCCCGGATGGCAACAAGCGGAGAAATTATATGACCTGGACCCTGACGCTTTCAATCGTGGCGTCCCTGTTGATGGTGCTATCTCTACTGCACGTCGCGAACTTGGTGAAGCTAAAGCACCCGCTGTGTGCGAATATATTAACGATCTTTTGGATGGCGGCGTTCATAAGCTTGTGGTGGCTGCTTGGCATCACACTGTCCTTGATTATCTTCGCGAGCGGCTGAGCAAGTATGGGCTAGTGTACATGGACGGCGGCACCAGCCCAGTCAAGAAGCAGAAAGCGGTGGATGATTTCCAGACCCGAGAGGATATCCAGATTATCCTCGGGCAGATGCGCCCCCTCGGCGAAGGCTGGACCCTTACCGAGGCGCAGGACGTAGTGTTCGTGGAGCCTGACTGGGTGCCCGGGGTCAATGACCAGCTGCTCGACCGCATCAACCGTATGGGTCAGAAGGGGGCACACACGATAGGTCACTTGCCCGTCGTTCCTGGCACTATGGATGAGCGTATCCTCGGCACCGCCATCGCCAAGGATGTCTCGATCTACGAGGCTCTAGATAAGCAGGGTTGACAAGCGTTAAGTAATACTGTAGTATCTCCCACTTCACAAGAAAGGGAACCCAACATGAAAATCACATTCGAGGGCTCATGCCTCAAGTTTCTGCTTGAGGAAATGGATAGCTTTCGTGCCGATTTAGCCCCGAGTTTGGCGGTGGACACGAATGAAGTCAAACAGAAGCGCAAGCGCCGCACCAAGGCTGAGATGGAAGCCGACGCCGCTGATGAAGCTGCTGAAGCCCAAGAGAAGGCTGAGATGGCCGAGGCTGCGGAACGGGAAGCCGCCGCCGATGAGTTGGAGGGGGAGCAAGAAGCGCCGGAACCTACACGCACGAGACGGCGGGGAAAGTCTGCTGGAAGTTCGGACGATGCCTCGGCCACCTCGGGCAGACGCCGGAGGGGGAGTGCTGCATCCACGGCATCGGACAAAAGGACAGAACAGGAGCCTACATCCCGTACACGTACGCGGCGGGGTGCTAAGGCAGACGGCCCCCCTACGAAAGAGGCTGGAGCGATTGGCGGAACTCGGCGTCGAGCCTCGACGACGACATCCCCTTCTGACGACATAAAGGACGCCGATCTAGCCAAGGCAGCCAGCGCTCTCGCCTCCGTCACCAACCCCGGTGTCGTAAAGGAAATCCTGGAAGAGTTCAAGGTCGAGAACGTCGCCGAGTTGGACGGCGAAGCCCGACGTGCGTTCCTGGATACCGTCAACGAGCGCATCGAAGAGG
>CBDVBC010000289.1:0-3167 GCA_965372125.1 Candidatus Hermodarchaeota archaeon
GTTGATATAATAGTAATCTTCACCAATGGGGAATTGTGGAAACGTAACCCCAGGGTAGAGGTGGCTGGGCGTCCCGTTAAGGACCATTCGGTCAAAAGGTGCCTGTATTGTGAGTGACCCGTTACCTGAAAGGGTCAGCGGGGTTGTTCGCCCAAAAGCCCTTGCTAGACTGAAGACATAGTCGTCTCCTTGAAGGAGAGTGGCATTACGGATAGTATAGGAGAATTCGAGAGCTGAACCAGTTTCGTTCCATTGCATAAAGACCCGCCACTGGGTTACATTTTCTGCTATGCCTGTGGCGTTGAAGCCATCTGCAAGGAATGCTGTTGCATTGCTCACTAGGTGAAAAGTAGTATTCAGCAGTTCTTCTGATGAGGCTATGGCATCTTCAAATACCCAATGAGTTTCGTTTTCATAATCATCGAAGTTGAAGATACTCAGTGAGGGCCAGCTAGTGAACCGGACAAAGTTCTCCATCGTGTGGTTCAGGAAATCGGTTACCTCTTCGCTTGTCGTGTCGTTGGTGCCAATCAGTACATCAATTGTAGCATTCCCGGGATTACCCGGCCATACACCGCCTACGATGGTGCCATTATCAGTCCAATTGAGAAGTGTATTGAAGGGTGAAGACACCATCCACCATGGACTGCCTTTCCAAGATACATTGACCGAGTCATTGTAGAAGTAATGCGTTTGTACTGTGACATCACGCCAGTCGGGGACACCCGGAGGTGGTGGTGCTCTGTCACTCGAAGCAACCATTGTTAATGATGTCCGAAGAGAAGTAATCTTTTCAGACGTGGAGGGAATCGGTGCTCCGGTTTGGGGAGCAACCAAAGGACTTGCCAAAAGAACCGTAACAAGAATTAATACAGGGAAATAAACTGAGTATCGTGTCATCCAGCTCGCACCATCACAAACGAATAGCATCTCATAAGGTTGATCTGTACTTTACTACCTTCGTCATTAAAGCGAAAGTTCTACAACGCAGGATGAAAACTCTTAGAAAAATGTATCGCAATAGAAGGGGGTTTTTCATAGAATCAAGGTATGAGACCTTCAGCCAAGAAGATAACTATGATGCCACTTATGTAGCCGATTTTCTCCTAGCAAGTGACAAGAAGCATCAACCGAAATCAGGTTCCGCAGCAAGAATCCTATCAGACGCTTTTTTCTTATCCCCCGGCAATAATAGGGAGCACAAGTACGCGTTGCCCTTCTTCAACTTCATCATCTAGTGTAGCTCGCTTCCCATCCACAAGCACGACAAAGTGGCGGCGCAGCAAACCTAAATCATTGAGAAGTTCTCGAATAGTCTTTGTTTCTGTCACATGAATCTCAGAGACATTCCCCGGTATTGTTACAGCGGTAAAATCAACTTCAGGTTCCACAATATCACCTAAGCCTTGCATCATAATGTTCAGCCAAAAGATAAAAAACTTACCTAGTCTACCATTTAAAGCCAGCCATTCTTAAGGAAACCTTTATGGTTAACAGAAAAGGTTCGTGAATGGGCCCGTGGCCAAGCTGGATAAGGCATCGGCCCTCTAAGCTAATCTGAGGATAGCCGAGGATCCAGGGTTCGAATCCCTGCGGGCCCGCCACCTACTCCAACTAGAGAGCAGACGAGATAGCAGGAGTAGGGTTTCTTTAACATTCAGTACTAAATGTAAACATTATAAGCTGGCGCTGCTGACATTACCTTGTTGTGTTTCAGTATCTGCTTGCATAAGGCATGGTGAACCCGGTTGGAAGATGAATGCACCGTTCGTGAGATAGGTATCATTGCTTTCGGAGTTTCACTAGTACGGAAGCAATACCATCAGTACGAGAGCGCAACAGGGGAGTCTGAATTGATTCTCCGGGACGGTCTAGTGAGTGCCATCGAAACCTTCGCTCGAACAGTACTCAAGGATCGTGTAGAAACCTTTCTTATGACTGATCAGAAGATCCTTATTATGACAGGAGAAATGCATGTCGATGACCGACAGGAGACAATATGCGTATATGCTATCTGTGACCGTGACGCACCTGAGAAGAGGGTCCGGGAGGCGCTAAGTCGTGTCCACTCTACATTCATATCAAAGTACCCAGGGATTAAAGGAATAGTGAGTGTGGATTACTACAGCGAATTCGCAGAAACCATGGATGCAATCCTAGGTGACTTGGTGCTACGACCCCAAGACCGCCTTGACCGCTTACTGTAACACATCAACCAAAAAGAGATGATAAAGTATGTTAACCGTCGCTAATTTAGTGTGGATGAAGCCCGTTGGGGTTGTCTTCTTCTACTTAATTGGGTTACTAGTGCTTAGGAAGGATGCACGTTATTCACTAAACAGACTATTCGGTCTCAGCTTTCTCCTCTTCGGAACGTGTCAGCTTTTCGACTTCCTCAAGGATGTTCTGTGGGCCTATGGCTACTTGGCTATAGTTATCAGCCGTGACATCAGCGTAATTACGGGTATTTTTTCCACCGGACTATTTCTCCTTGTAGGTATCTATGTGCGCTATGGAGCACATCGCGCCCTCAACAGAATGACTCTGAGTGCTAGTGTACTCTGTTGGACTCTGCTCTCAGTAATCGCTGTTCTAGACCAAACAATAGACCCAGTACCAGACTCGGTGTTGTTAACCCAAATTCAAACAGGCTTCTTCGGTATGATTGCCCTCTTTGTCATGACTTCAGTGTTCGTGATTGCATCCACTATCATACTATTTTCCTCATCTCGGCACCTCACTGACCCCATGAAACGCCGCTCCATTCTTCACTTGTCGATGGGTATGTTAGTACTAGTAATCGGCGCTGTCGCGTACGGATTAGAAGGCATACTATTCATGGCTACAGACCCTGTAACTCTCACGTACAGGCTGGCAATAAGCCTAACAGGTTTAATCGCCTGGCTAGCAGGTTCGATACTCTGCCTACTCGCCTTCCGCCACAGGCTCTAGAAAAAAGGGGCAGCACGCAACCAGAACTGAATCAGGTTGCAGCTAGGCATTAGCTAACTCTGCCGGGTTTATGACCGTTGTCCAAAACTTACCCAATTAGGACGCGGGGTCCTTGTTGATGTTTGGTTCCTGCTTCATCGGCGGGCACTGCCCCCTGAGAGGGCTGCGACCTCCCGCCTCTAGGCAGGCGTTTAGGGTCTCCGCCCAACTGGCGG
>CBDVBC010000290.1:0-3163 GCA_965372125.1 Candidatus Hermodarchaeota archaeon
GTTATCCGAAGCAGGTTTGACCACTTTCTTGTTCAAAAGGCTGTTGACGCGGGAGCCAAGTTTCTGGACGGGTATAGAGTAAACAACATAGAATGGCAGAAGAACCGAATTGCTTGTCACACCAACCAGGGGGAGTTTAGAGGACAGCTTCTCATAGGTGCTGATGGCGTGGGAGGGCGCGTCGCTCGAGCTGCAGGGCTAAGGGGCTCCCTTAAGCCTGGAGTCACTGGCATCGCTGTAGAAGCAGACGTTCCAATCCCCAAAGAAGAGTTGGAACAGAAAATCAATCCGAACATTCTTTCCCTATACTTTCTGAATCTCCCACTTGGCTATGCTTGGGCTTTTCCTCGTAGAGAGGGTCTTTCTCTCGGGCTCGGCGGATTAGCGAGTCAAGTGCAAGGTCTGCCTAATCAGTTGCGTATCTTCGCTAGATTTTATGCACGACTAACAGGCTTACAAATTCCGCCCCTCCGAAAAATCGTTGGCCATCCACTTCCTGCTATCGGCTTCAAACAACCTCTAGTCGCAAACCGAGTACTACTAGTGGGAGACGCTGCAGGCTTTGTTGACGTCTTCACTGGGCAAGGCATCTGCTACGCCGTTGAGAGTGGTATTCTCGCAGGGCGAACAGCCATCAAGGCAATTCGCAAACAAACTTTCAGCGACACTACCCTAGGCAACTACACGAAAGCAGTTCAACGCCGTTTTGGCGAAGAACTCCGTCTCAGCCGTTCAATTGCGATAATCATCCACAATCATCTCTATGGAGGCTTCCGGCTATTACGGCACATCCGAGGAGCGGGTAAATTCATCAAGGACATAGTAACAGGCCAAACTGACTATTACACACTTCTCCGGAATCCCCTCAAATTCCTCGGAAAAGCACTAATTGCCGAGCTACGCGCCCGCCTCACGCGCCAGAGAGTATTATTGCACCCGACAAGTTGATTTTAGGACCATTACAACAATTTTTTAAGACCCCTTACTAATTCAAATGGTAAGAGAGTCGCGGAAGAAGACAGACGTGTCATCAGAAGGAACTCTACTAAAACTGATTATCGCAGGTGAAGGCGGTGTAGGAAAAACCACCTTCGTACGCCGCTTTGTAGAAGGCGTATACCATGACTCCATTTTAACTGTAGGAACCGCCTTCGCGGCAAAACGCATAACAGTAGACGACGGGAACGGACAGCAATGCCCTGTAAAACTGCAATTGTGGGACTTCGCCGGTGAGAAGCGGTTTCGTTCTATGCTGCCAAAGTTTTGTGTGGGCGCGCGGGGCGCTATTCTTTCGTTTGATTTATCGCGGTTCAGTACTTTTCTTAAATTATCAGAGTGGTTGACGATGATTAGGAGCAACACTGAGGGTGTTCCGATCGTCTTGGTCGGGATGAAGGCCGACTTGTTACGTGCGGTGGATCAGAAAGAGGCAATCGATTTCACGCAGAGTCAAGGGTTAAAGGCTTATTTTGAGTCTAGCGCGAAGACAGGATTTCAAGTCATAGAAGTGTTTCAATTTATAGCTAAGGCAATGTTGGACTACACGCGCAATCGCCGAGCTAAAAACGGATGAGCTCCGAAGACAATCTTTAAGCGTATTGAACTTCTGCTCTTGGTGTGGTTCCATTGACAAGGAAATTACTGAAGACATTCGAGAAAAGCCATTATGTCTGCGAGTTGGATGCTTCTAGCGTAGGCGAGTCAGTGACTCTAACTGGCTGGGTTCACAGAAAGCGGGAACATGGCGGAGTAATCTTCATTACTTTCCGTGATCCTACTGGTGTCGTTCAGGTAGCTGGGCACCGGAGTAAAATCTCTTCTACTACGTTTGAAGCCATGCATCAAGTTACGCTTGAGTCTTCAATTCGAGTTACAGGAAAAGTAGTGGTCGATAAACGGGCTCCTACTGGAATCGAATTACATATCTCGGGTTTTGAAATTGTGAGCCTAGCAGACCCTGAGTGGCCACTGGAAAAGGACGCTGGAGACGCCTTTCTCTATGATAAGAGGCATCTGTACCTACGAAGCCCCAGCCAAACAGCGATTATGCAGATAAAAGCAGAGATAAGTCGCGCCGCCCATCAGCATTTAGATAGCGAAGGATTCACTGAGATCTTCCCACCAATTCTGGTTTCAGCTAGTGTAGAGGGTGGTGCTACTCTATTTCCACTGAAGTATTTCGGGAGCACTGCTTATCTAAGTCAAAGCGCTCAACTTTACGAGGAAGCAGCAATATGTGGGCTTGAAAAGGTCTATCTAATTGCCCCCAGTTTTCGGGCTGAGAAGCATCGCACTCGCAGGCACCTAACAGAATTTTGGCACCTAGAAGCAGAATTAACCTTCGCCACCCATGATGACATAATGGGTGTAGAGGAACGCCTTGTACACGCCATCTGTAAACATGTAAAAAGAAGCTGCAAACGACAATTAGCAGTGCTCGATGTAAAGATAAAAGTCCCCGCCCTTCCATTTAAACGGATTACATACGATGAAGCGATTGACATCGCTGCTCAGCAAGGCTTCAAGGTATCATGGGGGGAGGATTTCGGTAGGGAAGTAGAACGAGCGATTTCCCAGCAATTCAAGGAACCGTTCTTCATCAAGGGCTATCCAACTTCTGCCCGAAGTTTTTATCATCTTCCAGACCCGGACCGACCCGAAGTTACCCTCAGTAGTGATCTTATCGCTCCTATTGGGTTTGGAGAATTAACGAGCGGCGGACAGCGAATCCACGATTTAGACCAGCTCATGGAGAGAATTAAGGAGCAAGCACTTGACCCTAGTTCCTATTCTTGGTACCTTGAACTCCGCCAATTTGGTCTTCCACCTCACGCGGGGTTTGGTTTAGGGCTGGAACGATGTCTTGTATGGTTACTTGGTCTCAAGCATATTCGGGAAGCATGCCTTTTCCCCCGAACCCCAAGCCGCATCCGGCCATAAACCTGCTTGTGTGCCATTGCGGAAGATTTATTGTTGAATACTGCACCTAGATTCTTGAGCGGGGTATCTAGTCTATGACATGTCACGCAGTTTGGGTCATTGATGCTAGTGGCATTCCGCTCTTTCATAAGGCCTATTCGCCTCTCGAGTTCGATCCTACCTTATTCAGTAGTTTCTTCTCAGCAATTGTACATTTTCAGTCTGAGTTAATGGGTCGGCAGTT
>CBDVBC010000291.1:0-3161 GCA_965372125.1 Candidatus Hermodarchaeota archaeon
CCTCTGATTGAAGCAATACCGCCCACATCCAAACTCCTGGTCAATATAACGGAGCCCCTCGCTTTGAGAACCCCACCGACTTCAATGGATTCACCTGCCGCGTCGCCTTCAAGTTTCACGCTACCACCAACATCGATACTTTTGAATGTGAGTTCGCCGAGGCTCTTGAAGGTCCCGCCAACATTGATTGAGAGAATCTTTGATCCTGGACCTACAACAACTGTCCCGCCAACATCTAAATCACCGACCTCAATAGCGCCAGTAGCTTTGAAGCTCCCGCCCACATCAACACGTCCTATGGTGCCATGGTCACAAGAGGCTGAGCCGCCAACTGATAGTTGCTCAGCTTGTATTCTTCCTTCCACTTTTAGAGCACCGCCGCATTCGGCGGTCCTACAATCGAGGTCTCCCCCAATATGTAAAGCACCGTCAATGTCAAAGTCGTGTGCCTTTGCGGAACCAGTAATAGTCAGTCGCTTGGGGCCAGATGAGAATCGGTGTCGCTCCTTTACTTTAACGGAGCCGTCTACTTTCAAGTCTCCCTGAATGACAACCTCTTCATCTGTTTTTATTCGCAAGTGCTTACAGCTGAGTGAGCCTTCGATGATAAGCGAGCCCTCAACGAGTAGGGTGCCCTTCACGACGATTTCCTTCCCCTTTTGGGGAACCAAGACATCGCCGTCCTCTATGAGAACATCGCGACGAACCTTGCCCAGTTGAATCCATTTTTCATCTTTGAAGTGCATTTTTATTAACCTTCTTTTCGGTGCGCTTCAAGTGAATCTACTTCGTCGTTATTTAAAAGGCGGACTCACAAAATAGGGTCACATATTGTGACTATTCAAATAGCCATAGGTTTCCTGTAATTTTCTGGTTTCAATCATCAGAAGGGCGTAATTGGTTCGGGGATTGGCATCCCTACAAGCCCCGCTATTCGCTTGTAGAGCTCAAGGTACTGATTCCCGCGGACCGTGACGCGGAACATACGCTTGCCATCCTCTTCGTCTTCCGCTAGAAGTCCACGCTCACACATAAACACGATGATTTTCTTTGCACGATCCACAGGCAGATTGGTGGAGCGGGCTGCTCGTGTGAGAGGGCAGTATCCGTGAATTACGATTACTCGGATGAGCATCGCGTAGATGTCGTAACGTGTACGTTTGAGTGGCGCGTCCATTCTTGGCATCGTCTAAATCTCTACTCTACATCTTGTTTAGTATAGAAAAGGTATGGCTTCGGGAAATGTGAGCACTATTATTATCAGCCGAGACATTAAATAGTCCTTTGTCACGGGAGAGCTTCTACAGGTAAATTGTAGCCCGGGGATTTGTGATGTCGGCGAAGAATAGTGGGATGAGTCGTGTGATTCATTGGTGCTACACAATTATTCGCCTCTGGCTAATGCTGATTCTAAGCGATGGAATGCGAGATAAACTATTCAGGATACTTAAACGGCTGTCCGGCATTGAAGTGCGAGAGTGGTTCTTCACAAAGTTAGATATGCCTACATCAATGGCGACACAACATGGCCTCCACGAACGGAAAGTAGTTCAGCTGCTACAAAGCCTGCGAGGTACCGTATTCGTAGATATAGGTGCTCATGTCGGATACTATCCTTTATTACTTCGCCACAATTTCATAAGGATACTAGCGGTAGAGCCCCACCCCCAAACATATCAACAACTTCAACAGAACATAACAAAGGAGGGAGCGGAAAACATCCAAGTGATACAAGTTGCTATTTCCGATAGGGAACAAACTGGTGTTCCTCTCTTTCTGGGGAAGTATTCTTGGCTTCATTCCTTCAAGGAACATCAAAGCGGCGGAAAATCCGTGTTAGTCAACACAACAACCCTCACCAAGCTCATTTCGAAATTTCCTTTAGTCGATTTAGTAAAAGTCGATGTGGAAGGAGCCGAGTGGGAGGTACTCGAGGGAGCTGACCAGGCTGTACCTAAAATAAAACGTTGGCTCGTAGAGTTACATGATATCCAGCGAAGAGGAGAACTTGAGCAATGGTTCAGAAAGCATGACTACACAATTAGATGGATTGACGATTTACACATCTTTGCTTGGAAAAAAGAATAGCCTCATCAGTTATTCGAAAATCCGTTACCCGACGCTAGCTAATATACAAGAAACCCATAGCCCTAAGAGGTCCTTAGAATCAAAGCCGGAACTAAATCATTTTGGGCTAGAACAGAACCCCTCAGGTTCATTAGGGAGCTGTCCTAGAAGCACCTAGGAAGTAAACGCTATGCTAGTTGTTGCAACCAAGGAAGATTTTCAGGAACTAGTCCAAAGCAATGAGGCATTCCGAAGTAGCATCGCCATTGTTGAACCCGACGCCATCGTTGGAACCAACCCACTAGGCGAACCCGTATCAGCCAGCCATAACGTCGCCGTCATTTTACGAGATGTCACCAAGCAAAAATCTATTCTCTTTTCGCTCTGGAATACTGGGGTGCAGTCACTGAATACTGTTACCCCGTTCGCACAGTTCCTTCGGTCCTGTCAAGCAATCATCGTTGAAGGCGGGCGCCCCTCCATCTATGACCCCCGATCATTTGCTCACAATCCTCGTCTACCACGAGAAGAGTTCCTCAGCTTCGTAGAATCACTGCTCTTAACCCGAGCAGCGGGGAGTGCCCCTGCTTTGTACATCTGCCTTGGGCATCAAGCGGTGGGCGAAGCCCTTGTTCGTCTAATAAGACGCGCCATTACAGATCTCCAGCGGCTAGACGACCTACCAAAATCAGCGCGAAAGGCATTCCGTGAAACCTCCACGTATATCCATCAGCTTGGCGAGCAAATTATAATCCGCCGGAACGAGCAAGTAATCGCTAATGGATATCGCGATACACGTTTTGCCGTTGCTCCTAATGAACAGCGAGAAGTTGGAATCCGTCGGCTCCACCCTTACCAGCCACTTGAATACCTCCCCGAGCCATTACTTAAAGCCCATGAGCAGACCGCAGCTACCGAGTCTGGTATAATTGAAGACCTTATTCGTATCGATGACTGGGATTTAGCGATGCTTCACGGCGACGAATTAAACCAGGAAGCCATCCTCTTCGCCAATTGGGCACTAAACACCCGTCACATAGCACTTCACAGCCACAAAGACGACATCGCTAGCTCGTCCCACGCCTGGCTTCTCA
>CBDVBC010000292.1:0-3158 GCA_965372125.1 Candidatus Hermodarchaeota archaeon
CGCCTTCGAATCCCCGAAATAGGGCATAATCGACTGATGAATCGGCGCACCATCCCTCACCGTGAGGGGTACTCCAATTGAACCGAAAGTCGATAATCCGCCACATCACTGGTGAGGGGCTCAACGCCCAACCCTTTGTGAACTACCCTGAAGTCAAGTATCAGCAGATTTTCAACCTCTAAGGCGCAGGTGAACTATGGCTAGCTGCGGCGGCGTCTTCGGTGACAGACCAGCATGGTTAACGACAACGTCGTGAATGATTAGCAATCTCTGCAAGGTTGGATTATACACTATTACTTTAGTGTTATTTTACTGTCCTTGCTGCGAGGCTGGTCGTGATAAGGAGGATGCCAGGAACTGGGGAAAGAATGGCTACCAGACCGTATAAGCAACTCAAAGCATTCTACTATTCTATTAAATCAGAGTCTACAATTCTACTCGATAGATGTTATGGATTTGGCTCTACGGATGTTTCTAATTACTATTGTTCCCATCAAAGCGATACCAGCAATTGCTATTATAGTGGCGCTGAGAAAGAGATCTCGTTCGATTCCAAAAATGGTTATTCGAATCCATGCCAAGGTGAAAACTGGATGAGGATTAGCTACCGTGATATTGTAAATGGATCGCATAGGAATCGGCCAAGTGATTAAGGATTCGTTGACATCAGTGAGAGCGAATACGAGTAGATTGCCTGGATGATTTCGAATCTCAAAGTGAAGACCCAGACCACTGTTTAGCGTGAGTTCAAGGCGGAATAGTTGCGGGGGAAGAACGACGGTAGTTAAACGTGTAGTATTTGGTGCCTGAACCGATCCAGGACCTACTATGATGTACCGTTCAGTGAGTACAAAAGGAGCCCCAGTTCTCACTGCATTACTAAGAAGAAATGCTAAACCAAAAACAACGAGCAACGTTCCTACCCTGAGGACTTTTCGCATAGATTATTTCACATCCATGATTTGGAAATACAGGCTAGCAATAATAAGAAGCGAAATTGAAAAAATCGTAATGAAGAGAAGTGGGCCTGGAAACTCAAACACAGTAGGAGGCGTCTCTGCCCATAACCATGTAATGAAAGAAAGGAGAACAATTCCCACTTGTCCACTATTTAACAAGTAGGTGATTGGTATAGGAAGAAGACTGGAGAAAAGCATCAAGAGAAAAAGAAAGCTGAAGGTACAGAAGATGGCAGTTTTGCCATTTTTGAATAGGATAGCGAAGAATGTTGTGACAGCGCAGATCAGTAGAACCCGTAAAACGAGAAGGAGTATCAATAAGAGAAAGGTCATCCAAGCTTCAGAATAGAATAAAAAGCTCATGGGGATCTCGAGTGCAACACGCAGAATAACTGGTGCACAAATCAATAGTGATAACACTAAGAGATTAACACCCACTTTAACTATTATCATCTCAAGTCGCCGTACAGGATTGGAAAGCTGAAAGCGAATTTCCCCTGTCTCAAAGATACTACCCAAACTCGCAGCTAATGGAATTGAATATGCAACAAAGAAGAGAAATTGCCACAAATCTAAACTTGACCCTAAGAACGCTAATCCTGAAGTCAGACTTTGCCTGTACAGTGACTGGAGATATATTGGAGGCGATATAAAAACCAGGAGCACCGATAAACCCAGCAAGATTTCCAAGATGGGCGCGCGATAGGTGGTTTCTAATTCCCACCGGACGAGTTCAATAATCCGATTAGCACTATGGGGTTTCACCCCCCGCGGAGGCGATTCACTCATCTCACTGATAGTTTTATTAGGGCTCTCCATTATTCACTTGTTCCCCTTCTAATACTGATAGGAAGATATGTTCTAAGGAGGATTTTACCCGTTCTAAACGACGAAGCCCCACTCCCAGATCTGCGGCAACTTTAGTCAATCCACGTTGGAATGGTTCTTCACTAGTAACATGACATATAATTACATCCTCTTGAATGCGGACTTTGTCAACAATTTCGGGTCGAGCCGATCGGAGTGCTTCAGCTAAGCGTTGAGGGGCACTAGATTCAATTAGAAATATTGGACTTGAATATCGAGCTACTAATTCACTCATTGGACCTTGAGTAACTATTATTCCTTGGTCAATTATTGATACCCAATCACATACACGCTCTAATTCAAGGAGAAGGTGAGTAGAAATAAGGAAGTATGTTCCGTGCACGTTACGAAGATGCCTTATTAGATTGAGGATATCATGTCGACCTTTGGGGTCAAGATTTGCTGTAGGCTCGTCAAGAATGATTAGCTCTGGATTACATACTAAGGCTTGGGCAAGTCCTAATCTCTGGATCATGCCCGCTGAATATGTACCGATTTTCCGGTCTGCAGCCTGTTCTAGCTCTACTTCTTTGAGGGTATCCCTTATTATTTTATGTTCATCGCCTTTGATTTGGTGAAGCCTGAAAACATGTCTTAACAAACGTCTTCCTGTAATCTGACTAGGAAACCGTGGTGTCTCATGCAGTATGCCTACACGTTGCCGTATCTTAAAGGAGTCATGTCTACAATCTAAATCTAGAACAAATGCATCCCCCGCGGTTGGAGAAACTAGTCCTAGGAGGATTAGTAGCGTCGTGGTTTTCCCTGACCCGTTTGGTCCAATTAGACCATTTACTCCTCCCTTACATAAAAGGTCGAGACCAGCTAGTGCGTCTACCTCTCCATAACATTTTATCAGTCCTTCAGTTCGAATCACGGTTCTTGACACTATTTATTCGCCAGCTCAAGTCTTGTTATCTGTCATTCTTATAGAATCTTAACAAATTCGATATATTAGTATCGTTTCCTTCTAATCCTCTTTATTCGGCGCCTTCGTTTCCGACGTCGCCTTCTGATCACCAAGTAGAAAATCACAACAATAAAAATGCATCCAAAGAGTATCACTAATCCGATTACTGGAATGAAGTCGGTGTAGTTTGCTGTTGGTGGACCAAGATCAATATTAGTATCCTCAAGCCAAAGCGTTGTAGCGATGTTAAAAATCCCATGAGGTGCTAAGCTCGGTATTAAGAAATCACCGGCTCCTTGAGCGAAAATGCCTGTGTCCCGCTCCCATGATCCCGAGAAATCGCGGGATCGATACTCAAGACTTGGGTCATCAAAGAAATACTGTTCTTCGGTTATCATATGGAAGGATTCTTGGAGCCCTTG
>CBDVBC010000293.1:0-3144 GCA_965372125.1 Candidatus Hermodarchaeota archaeon
CGAGGGCGTCAAGGGAGCCTACCCTCCCGCAAAGGGACAGGGCACAAGCACCCTGACCAATCCCCTGAAACGACTGGGGTGGAAAGCCAGGGAACAAGGAGCCCAACACGGTCGGGTGTGTGCGTAGCGCCCGGCGGGAAGACCGCAATACCTGGTAGCGGTCCGCCGCCCCCACGGGCGGCGTGAAAAAACCCCATAGCTCCTTCCCCATGAAGGAATATAAGGGTTAGAGTACTAGGTCTTGGGCTTCCGGCGGCTGCGTGCCTTACTAGGTTTGGGTGGAGTAACACTAGCCTCCACCTTGACCAGGCGGTCGCGGAGCGTAATGTTTTCTCGCTGAAGCTTCTCAAAGTCATCACGGAGTTTACTCAATTCATCACCCTTATCTTTACCTGCGTGGATGGCTTTGATGGCTCTTCGGGCTCGTTGGCGGAACCGGGAACGTGGATCGCTGCTTGCGATACGCTGCAAATGAGGAATAGCGTCAGGGTGCCCCCGTGCTACTAGGGCACTAATAGCGGCAATGTAGGGTCGGTGGGAGAGAGCGTCGAAGTGCTCCTTGAATACTGTGACAATGGAGTCGAGGATGTCCTTATGATGCTCGCGGTACTTACCCAACTTGCCCAACGCGGCAAGAGCTGCAATACGCACCAAATAGGGTTTGCCGTAGGCAACCCACTCGATAGCTAGAGGGATTCCCCGCTCGTCATCGAGTTCAGCGAGCCCAGCCATCACACCGACACGAACGACATCCCGGAAGGAGTCCTTAGAAAGAGCCTCTTTCAGGGCTGCAAATGCCTTCTGCGATTTTGTCTTACCCAGGGAAGTGGCAGCTATACTCTCCACATAATAGCTTTCATCCTTTTCTAGGAGAGGAATCAGCGCATCTGTTGCCCGTTCGTCCCGGTAATTCCCTAGTGCCTCTGCGATGGCTCGTCGGGTTTTTGGATGCTTTGCCTTAGTGCACACCACCAGCGCCTCTAAGGCCAGTTCACCAGGAATTGTACCGAGTGCCTTAGCAGCCCGGGCCTGCACTCCCCAGAAGGGGTCTTTGAGTACAGCTTCTTTCAGTGCGTCGATGGCGCTGGGTGTCCCTTTCTTAGCTAGGGTTTTTGCTGTCTCGACACGGCTCATAGCCTCACTGGCGTGTTTCAGCTGATAGCGTAACATATCTTCTGGCCGGTCAAAGTCCAGAGTCTTAAGCACCCACAAGCCCGGATCGAATTCTACCATCAAGGGCTTATCTGGAACCGGTAAGTAGAAGGTCTGTTCCCGCTGTTCCACCAATATCTCAAAGGACACTGAGCCCTTTTTGGTAGTTACACCGATATCCACTGGAACCTCGAAAACCTCCGGGGTCTCTTGACCACCCTTCTGTTGCTGCGTCACCGTCAACTTCAGCATACACCGCTCCGCATCCCAGGACTGGGAAACCTTGAACTCTGGGTAACCAGCTTTGAAAATCCACTGGTCAAAGAACCGGTCCATCGGGTCTCCAGTAATCGCCTCAATGGAGCGCTGAAAGTCCACAGTCTCCACAACTCCTTTGGCGTGCTTTGTCAGATAGTGCTTTAGCACCTTCCACCAAACCTCGTCACCAAGCTGGTGACGCAGCATATGCAGCCGCCATGACCCGCCCGGATAGGAGTGGGCATCAAAGAGGTTTGTCGGTAACTCGTAAACATTGGTGACGATTGGGCGACGATACCGCGTTGAGTCCTCCTTCATGTAACGCTCCGCGTTCTCTAGCAGCCGATAACTGAACTCTTCTCGCCCCTCATCAAACTCCACAAAGCAGGGATCAAGGTAAGTAGCAAAACCCTCATGCAGCCACAACTGGCTCCACGTCTTAAGGGTGATTAGATCACCGAACCACATGTGAGCCAGCTCATGTGATACAAGCGGCTCCGATTTGAAATCCAGATGCGCCCGCGAATCATGCAAGGTCAAATCCGTTAAAGTGGTTGCAGACGTGTTCTCCATCCCTCCGAATGTGAAGTTCGTTACACAGATTTGCGTGTAGGCTTTGTAAGGGTAGGGGACACCGAATTTCTCGATGAAGAAGCGCATCATTTTACAGGTCTTGCTGAATGTGCGCTCTGTATCGGCTTCTCGACCAACTGGAATATAGTAGCGGAGAGGAATGCCGTCGCAATTCTCTTCAGTAATGGTATATTTTCCAATAACGAGACTTACGAGATAGAGTGAATGGGGGACGTCAAGGAGCCAGTGGAAGGTGGTGCTGTTTCCCTCGGTTTTCTTGGAGACGAGTTCTCCATTAGAAAGCGCTTCGTAACCGGTAGGGACGGTGACAATCATCTCGGTTGTAGCCTTCAGGTGGGGCGTGTCAATGCAGGGGAACCAATACCTGTTATCTTCGTCCTGGCCCTGGCTCCAAACAGATACAGGTTCATTAGGGTAGTGTTCGTTGGGGAGGACCCAGTAGAGCCCAACCACAGAATTAGTGCAGGAATACTGGATAACGATGGTCTCGTCCAGCCCCCGCGGAATGGGTTTGATCAGGGTTACGGTGAGTTTGGCTTCATCGTAATCGTACTCAAGGTCTCTGCCTTTGGAGTCTTGAACAGACTCTACATGAAGCTTGATGGCATCAAAAGTGATGCGCTGAGCACCATCCTTAACAGCCTTGATACTGGTGGCGCAAAGACCGCTTAAGGACCTGTCCTCAAGTTTCTTGAAAGTTAGATTTAGTTTGACATGGGTTACCTCAAATGGAAGTTTTCGCTGCCACTTGGGAGCGGTACCCGGTGAAGCGAAGGGCTTCCGGTCGCCCAATGTGTACGCGCCAAATTCCATTCGATCAAACGAGTCGGTGATATCATCAGGCATTACATTACCTCCAAAGAAATAGGAAAGTAGGTTAAGGTTTATTCTGGTTCCTTAAGCGTTTTTTCCTTAAGCGTTATTTCAACGAGTCCCTAGTTTGCGGAGGATTTTGACAGCTTCTCTGATTGTCATGGGGAGGGGCTGGCTGCCTTGGGCATCGGTGATCCAGGGGATTTGTTGAAAGAGCCTAGCCACAGTTGGCGGGTTGAGACGTGCTTTCGTTAACGTCGCTGTATCGGAAAAGACCGAGGCTACAGTTCCCCTTGCGGTAATACATCCTTTGTTGAGGACGTAAGC
>CBDVBC010000294.1:0-3122 GCA_965372125.1 Candidatus Hermodarchaeota archaeon
AGGTATATTGAATACCAAACCATCTACCCTAGCTGGGAATACTTCTACTTCGGGATGGACTTTGAGATCGTAGAACCCTACGGTGATTTCCAAGCATATTACATGAACTTTGTAGAGCGGTTTTTGCAGGGAAACCTGCCGTACACACAGGATTTGTATATGGTCGGTGAAAGCCAGGTCTACATCTACCCTCCTCTATTCCTTTACATAACGACTGCTTTCTATTTTCTCCCCTTTCCTGATCTGCTCTTTCCAGACTTAACATTGATGACTAGTAACCTTATTTTTGCGAGAGTCGGTTTCAGCTTTGTTTTCTTCAACATCGCTACCTGTATCGTGGTATTTTCTGCGGCGAGAAAGCTGACATCAAACAGTTTTCTTCCAGCTGTGGCGATGCTGCTATTTGGGTTAAACCCAATCACATTGTGGTGGGGTGACTACATCTGGATGAGCACGCCAATCCACACCTTCTTCCTTGTTTTGGGGTTCTATTTCATGCTAGATAGGAGACTTCGCTGGGCAGCTTTTTGGATAGCCATCGCAGCGATGGTAAAGCAAACAGCCGGCCTCCTACTACCTTTAATCCTGATGCTCGAGCTGGCGCGCGACTGGAAACGCGTCCCTATCAGCTTCGGCATCATGGCAGCTGTAGGTGTTACTCTGTCCATGCCCTATCTAGTTCTCTACCCTATGAATTATATCTCAGCTGTGGCTAGCGGAATGGGGGGTTATTGGATGGAAGCCTTACCCCACCAGACATATCCAGTCCCTGTCTCTGTTCTTGCCTGGTATCTACCACCAGCTTTGAAGAGCATTATCCTTTGGGCTGTCTATTTGGGTGTACCGTTTCTTGTTTCTCTCACAACTCTTTGGATCCTTGCATGGCTAGTTCAGAGGCAACCTAATCGCTTGTACAGAGAGCAGGTCTTGGTGCTCTCTCTCCTTCTCTCCCTAGCTATGCACACCTTCTTTTCTCGGGGGATTTACAAGTATTATTTGATTGCTTTTCTCCCCTTCCTTATCCTCCTCGTCCCTGCTCTCCGGGGCTCTCTTGTGCCTCTTCCCCGTACGCAACTGGCTCGCTCCGCTTTCAAACGATGGCCACTTCATTTACTCCCCAGCTGGCTTCAGATGATGATAACGCGTTTCTGTGCACTATTACAGCCCATTGTTAATCGAGTAGAAACGTGGAGTGTTTTGTTCGTTTCATTAGTAAGTATAGCCCTTTTCTCTGTTCATCGTTTCGTTTCGCCTGCTATCTTGCTTTCGCTCTTTCTCTGCTGTATTCTAATGGCGTGGTATCAGTTCGAATGGAGAAACCGACCCAAGACCCCAAAGGAAAGCACTTATTGGTTTTTGCGGCCCATCCATTCTTCGGGTAATTAGTGGGTGTAGGAATTAAAGAATGTATTTTGAACCGATACCTTATATCAGTCGAATGCTCTGATTCGCTCTCCGCAGTTTGGACAGTAAGATTCATCAGGTTCTAGATTGATGGTTTTCCTGCACGATTGGCACAAGGTTGAACGGTATTCAAGTTTTCTAGTCGGGCAGGATAGCTGCTCCTCAGAGCTAGTTCCCTCTTCATTCCTTCGTGAACCCCAAAGAAAGATTGGCGGAAATAAGAAGAAAATGAGGAGGGGGAAACCGGGGATAAGCAGCCACAGGGCTACCATCAGGAGGGTGAGAATCACGCTTACTGCTGATATTAGGTACCAGCGTTTCATTGCTTTGATGAACTCCTGCAGAGATGTTGGGTAAATTACTAGCTTTCATGTGCTTACGGAATTTCGTCGATGTGCTCTAAAATTCTTTTTATGATGTAGTGTGACCGCCGGATTGCAGTTACGGCGCCAAATTCAGCGAAGTGCAGCTCATCCCGGGAAAGGCTCTTTCCGCGTTTATCCTGGAGCTTTTGATGAAACTCTTCAAGATGAAGTTTAACCTCCCGGAGGGAGGAAAGGGCTTCTGTAGACGCACCGATAATCAGTTGGGCGAGTTCCTTTGCGGGAGGAATCCCAGAAGTATCAGCGAGTAAACTACGAACCTCTCTGAAATGAAATCTGATAGCGTCGAGAACGATACGAAGTTCTTCAGCAGCCTGGAGCATGTTTTCGATTTCTTCTAGGCTCTGAGAAGGGGCTAGCTTCTCCATTGCTTTCTCAAAGGGGTCGAGGATTGCTTCTAGTCGGTTTTGCAGCTTTAGTATTTTTGAACGACTCATATTATCACTTTAAATCAGGTTATGGTTGTTTTCGATATTCTGAAGAGTCTTAAGCTCTCGAGGAGGCGTACTAGTTTTGTTACGGCTTCTATTTCTGCTAGAACACCAAATTCAGCTTCTAGTGCCAGCTGTATCTCATAGAGGTTTCGGTTGCCATCGGTGAAATTTGTAAGTTCAAGGATCAGTTCGTTGAAGCCAGGTTTCTCTCTTTGACGCCGTAGCCATTCTGCCTCCTTTGGTGGTAAAGCTCGATTTAGCTGGTAAAGTGAAAGAGGTCCAGTGAACTCTCGGTGGGGAGTAAAGTGTTGAGCTTCCTTCTCCGTTTTACGAAGGCGTAACCTCGAAGGAGGTTTATAACCGATAGATTCGCATCGTAGTTTTTCGATTTCGAAGAGCTTCCTCTCCTCTGCGTGTTTCACTCGCTCAAGGTCGAGTATTAAACCTTTGACGAATTGCGTGAGGTTTGTGCCATACCCAGAGAGCTTGTGAACACTTTTTAGGGCAAGTCCGTCGCAGCTAACTAGGCTCCGGATTTTTCCGATGCCCTTCCGAAGACCCCTAAACATAGCGTACCCCTTTTGAGTTGAAAGGGCCTTTTGGATGATCTGTTGGCTTGCGCGGCTCAGCCGCCGCAGGGAACGGGCGTAGACCTCAGTGGCGACGAAAATGGCATCCTCCTGGTCAGCGTATGCCTGAATAAGTGTAGCCATTGCCACCGCATAACCCACACGTTTCAATTGTGTGGCATCGCATTTATCCACCGAGTCCTCCGAAGAGTGATAATAGGCGTCTGGCCAGTGGTTCAGCATTGGGCAAGGCACTCCAATGGTGGAATCCACCAGCATCACATGGTCACTTCCCCCGGCAAAGCCCTTGACTTTGAACCGGAAAGGTTGAC
>CBDVBC010000295.1:0-3113 GCA_965372125.1 Candidatus Hermodarchaeota archaeon
CCTAACTGTGCAAACGGTTTCTTCAGTGCAGACATCCTTGAAGCGTAGAGGTATCCTCTACATCCAGCCTAGTGTTAACCTTTCTAGGCTAGGCTTTCAAACCCATCTCCTATACTTGACTCCAGAGCGAGGCGCAAAAACAGAAGTGCTGGAAAAACTCCGCGGATACAAGCATCTATCTTCGCTGACACAATTTGTTGACGGAGCGGGGGGCTTCATGGCGACTTTCACTTTACTGGAGGGGGTCAAGGAAAGAGCCGATTTAGACCTGCTGAAGAAAGAACTCTGTTCCATCAGCCTTCCTGACAGATTTCTAAGCTTTAGAAGGATGCGTCGTTTGCACTTTATTAATTTCCGCTCATACTTGGCTGAGAAGGGGAGGTGGCAAGTGAAATGGAGGACCTGGACTCTTTGGCTGAAACGGATGCTTGAAGAGGGTTTACCCGATATCCTCCCCGCCAGAGAAAAAGTGGTGGTGACTCAGAAAGCACCCTCCTTGGACAGCACGGATCAAGCGATTCTCGCTGAAATCTCACGGGGGGAATGGCGGCTTAGACAGCTAAGGGAGAAGCTGAGGATTGGAAGCAATACGCTTGCGGAGAGAATGCAGCGTCTTAGGAGGGAACGCCTAATCCAAGATGAGGTTGACCTACGGTTCATTGGTCTAGAGGAGAAAGCCTATCTCCTTTTTTATGGGCGAGCTGAAGAAACGAGCCTGCTAGTTGCCGGTCTTAACGAATTACCGTTTCACGTAAGCGCCGAGCTAGAGGGCGATAAGCAGGGGCTGTTCGCAACCCTTTATCTGCCGCAAGGGGATGTCTCTACGATGGCCCGTCATCTCCGGAAGCATCTTCCTAAAATCCACCTTGAGATTCGTTTCGGAACCCAGATCCCCCTAGCCCTTAGGCACTTCCCGCCCCAAGAACCTCTACGCTAGAGTCTTTTGGTCCCGTCAGTCTTGTAGGAAGGCAGTATCAAACACTAGGAAATATATTGTCTTCCTGCATTTATGTTACTGAGGCAGTAAAAAACGCTTGTAAGGCTAGGGGTAGAATTCCTAGAAGGGGGCTAAACACCGTTAAACAGGCTTCCAGAACGGATGCCCCCGAGAATACTACTTATGAAAAACCCCTTATAAAGAGCAAATAGAAAGAATGGTGCGGGCACTAATCTGAGTGGAGGGGAAGTGGTCCAGGGGGAAGGAGGGAGTAACCAGGGTGGAGTGGATTGATGAAGCCAAGTGAGTGGGGCATGTAGGATTGAAAACGAGAACACTAGTTAGGAGGGGCGCTTGATGGAAGAAAATAATGCTATTCAGGCGGCGGAGCAGTTTGTTACCGTCACAAGACAGGCTGATCTAGTCTTTCTCGGTTCCAGCGAGTCATCGCTCCTGTTCTGGCATTCCAAGGTACCGGAAAAAACCATCATTGACCAATTATCCAAGATGTTGGTAAAAATAGTGGGGCAGACCTTCCGTGCTTATGCAGGACCAGAGAAGCTTCTTATCCTTCTGGAGGGATTCGCTGATGAGCATGTGAAACACCATTTCAGAATACTCATTCGAACCCTAGAGCAAACAAAGTACAAACCAGTAACAGATAATAGACAGACCTGCTGACACTAGTTAGATTGGGTAGTTGTGAGGAATTTCTTTACTAGTTCAGTTTTTCGATTAACAATCCTCTAATAAAGAAAAGAATAAATTGTAGGAGCGCGAGAGCTGGATTCTAAGTGAGATTATGTTTCCGTCCCTTCTAACACCGAAGAAACTGATGGCCCTATTCCGTGGGTTCATCGAAGAAGCAGAGGAGTTACTGGGTAGAAAGATGAAGGGGGAACTACCGCAGATACGCTATCAAGATAGCGCACCGGATTTTGAGCGACCTGATCTAGGGGTGCATTCAGGAGAAAAGGAGCTATCTATACCTGCAGGTGAAGAGTTCCTTGTTCGCGGCTTACTAGCGGTGGAGGCGTTCAGGCGGCTGCTACCTGATTCAATTTCAGATCTGCCACAGGCCCTGGACCTAGCGTGGGTCTTCGCGTATAGTCGACTAGGAAAAGCGGAACGAAAGAAGTGGAAGGATATTTGGTGTGAAGTCGCGCAAACCATAGACCTTGGAGACATAATCCACAGCCCGGTTGAAGCCTTTATTTTATTGGAGGAGATGAGCCCCCGGCAAGGCTTAGCGGAACTTGTAGGCTTGTTTGCAGAGATTGATAGATATCATGAGAAGGTGGGAACAGAGGAGTTCGTTCGGCTGGTAGAAGATTTCTTCACCCACTACCAAGTTAAGCTGTCTGAACGAGAAGTAAGGATACTCGACGCCGTGACAAGGGACCCAGATTTCGATCTGGAGGAACTCTCAGAAAGGATCAATCTAACACCTAGAACAATCTCTGCGACGGTCGCCTCACTGAAAAGGCGGGGAATCCTCTTTCTCAAGGAATCCGTTGACTTTTTCCGTTTAGGCTTCAGTGTCCATTATCTTTATCTGATTCCCCGAAGAAACTCTGAAGAAGAAGTTTTGGATATTCTTCGTCGATATCCTTACCTTTACAGTCTGGCAGAATTTATCGACGGACAGGGCGGTTGCATTGCGACCTTATTCCTTCCCTACTGGTTGGAAACTGACGAGGAAATACAAGAGTTAAGGGGCCTTCTGGAGCCTCTTTGTCAGCCAGATCGGTGCCTTTGCTTTAAGCGGGTACGCAGCTACAGTCACAGAAGTTTCCGACACTATTCGCTAAGAGAGAGTGATTGGAGAATCCCTTGGCAGACATGGTCACTCTGGCTGAAAAGGATCCTAACGCACCGTGAGCTTGCATCAGTGATAGAGTTCACTTCTAAAACAGGTTCAGAGAGAAGGGAAAAGCCAGTCACTCTGGATAAGCTAGATTGGGCGATCATTAAGGAGATTTTTGATGGCGAAACCCGAGTCCGCCAGCTCCGCCAGAAATTGGGAATAGGATCAAATATGCTGCAAGAAAGAATGCAGCGTTTAGGTATTTTTGATAAAGACGTGGTAGAAAAATTTATTCGTTCCGGCGGCAAAGGCGGACAGAATGTAAATAAAACAGCTACATGCGTTTATCTGAAGCATCTACCTACGGGT
>CBDVBC010000296.1:0-3107 GCA_965372125.1 Candidatus Hermodarchaeota archaeon
ACCGAGGGTCGACAAAAGGTCGTCCTAAAAAGTATCCACGCAGAGCCCACACTACCTATTGAAATCAAGCAAGAACTGAAGATTCTCGCCCTGTTTGTGAATAGCCTTTCATCAGCCTGGGGGGCACCATTAGATGCTCATAAAATTATAATTGATGAAAAGACTGCTGATACCCCCGACGAAGTCGTGCAAGCCTCAATCATCATGGAAATTCTCCAGCCTTGGATTTCAGTTGCCACTGACCTGCATCACCAAGATCACTATGAACCGGATCTCCGATGGCTAGTCAGCCTAATTATGTATACCTTTGAAGAAAACCTCCGCAGAAAGGACCAACAAATCGAACCCCGGAACCCTACCCGTATTTATGAGGAAATGACATCCCGATACCCCATCGCTTATGGCGAAGAATATCAGTGGGACATTCTCTTATTCGAACTAGTCAAGCCGCTTTGGTCCAACATGCTAGCAATCGCAGAGTCAGCTGTCATCAAGGGTAAGGAGGAGCTTGAGGCTAATCGTCGCGCTACCCCCCAGATACGGAAGGCTTTGAAGGCAAAGGTTGAACTTCAATTCAGTATAGAATTCGCCCAGGCCCCACTAGAATTCCGCCTCCACCATGCCTTCAAGAGAGGGCAGGAACTAACCGAGAAGCACATTGCTCTATTCGAATCCCTGATGGACCGCGTCATAAGACGAACCTTAGTGGAGAAGTACGGAGTCCAAGACATCAAGGACCAAGGTGAACTCCTAGAAATTGCTACTGGAATCATTATGTCCTTAACGGATAGATTCCCTGAATTGCTACTTCCCGCAGTTGAGACCGACGAACGCCTCGAATACTACAACGATCCCAAAGCCTTCCTAAAGACTCACAAGGAGAAATTACATACGCGAGTGCAACAACGGATCCGCCGAGGAACGGGTATGAAGATTACACCCTTTTCCGTCGGGAAAGCTTTTGCAAAGTACATCAAGCTAGCAGTTGCCATGCAAAGATAACAAGCACTAGGAAACACGGGAAAGAGGCTGTGAAAAAAAGGGAGGGAGAGCGGGGGCGTGCTCCCAGAGAGCATGAGTAGCTCCACCGGGAACACAAACCCGCTGCTTAAGGGTTGGGGTAACTTCCGACAATGCTGCAACTCTTATTTTGCTTCCACCGGAGGTGGAGAGTGGTCAACTGAGGAATCGCTGCCATTAGTCAGTGGTTGAATGTAGGAGTTCGCGTCGCTGATCCGACCAATCATCACACCAAAGCCGACGAGGACAAGGATGGGACCAAGCCAGCCGAACCAGACCAGGTGGAGCTTCCAGTAATACAGTATGAATACTAAGCTACCTGCAAAGTTCCAGGGGATTGGCAAGGGTAGGGTGAATGGCGTGTAGAAAATCAGTGCGAAGAAGTAGGACAGAATCAGCCAGTAGACTGCGTCTAGGGAAGCGAGGAGTCGAGCAAGAGGTAATGAACTGCTTCCAACAGCTGTGCGTGCTGCGGTAAGCCCTGCTCTGCTCAGTGCTATGAACCCTAGCCAAGTTATGAATTGGAGTTCGAACGAGGGATAGAAGGGCATCCAGTTGATTAGGATGTAAACAGCGCCCCATGCTATCACGGCACTAATAACGTGGCCTATTGTGTTTCCTATCAGTTGTCGGCGTCCGGTCTTCTCTTCTAGGCGTTTGACTCGGAGGCTTACGCGTCGCTGAGTTCGAACGACCCGCACCTCCTTGTGTTGCTTCCAATCGTGACTATCAAATAAGCTTCGGAGAACCTCGCCCATTACGGTGCCTGAAGGATAAGAGGCGTAGAGTAGCGCGAAATATGATATCGCTACGCTACCAAATACTAGTGCTTGTCCAACAATAGCTAGTGTCATGTAGTCTCTTAGTATGGTGAACATCATTGGGTTCGGGAAGAGTATTTGTGGGATTATCACCGAGGCAACGATGCTGATGAGAGCTAGGTCCAAAATCACGAGACCTATAACTATGCGCCAGAACCATGTCTGGTACTTGGGTTTGAGTGCGTTCAGGAAGCCGCCTGCAAGGCGGGGTTCTTCTTCGATTTCACTTTCTCTCCGGAATTCTCTAGCAACGATGTCTGGGCTACCCATCTCAACTACAGCGTCCCACGCGGAGGCAGTGGTTAGTCGACCATAGGGCTGGCTGGACTGTTCTAGTAGGTGGGAGCGCAGCTCGGGAATGACCTCTGCTGCCAGGGAGGAGGGCAGCCGAGTTTTCACTTGCTTAAGATAGTCCTCGATTATCTGCTTGGCCGAGGCTTCTTCCTCTGATGTAGAGAGCGTGGCGGGCCGTGCTCCTGTTCCGTCTTTAGATGGTTTCATGTTTCATCACTTTTTGCGAGCTGAGCTCCGCAGGCTGCGCAGAAGATTGCCCCGGGATATACTTGGTTGCCGCAGTCTGAACAGAAACGAGCACCCTCCTGGAATGCGCCGTTGCTTGCGCGGTCTGCACTGATGGCACGAAAGAGAGGGTCGAGTGTCACTATTAATTCGTTCCAGATTTCGATCATGGCGTGGAGCTGCTGGTTGCCTGTGCTGGTGAGCTGGTAGTATTTTCTGGGGCGTTCCCCGCTGGTGTCCCAGTTGCTCTTGACTAGCTTTTGAGTTTCGAGGCGCCGGAGCAGGGGATAAAGGGTTCCGTCTTTGACTATTAGGCGATCAGCTGTTCGTTTGCGGATTGTTTGTGCGATTTCGTAGCCGAAGGTGGATTCGGCTTCCTTGATGATTGCTAGGACTAGGAGTTGGAGGAGTCCGCGGCGGATGTCGCTTTCCCAGGTTTCTAGGGGTTTTTGTTTTGGCATTTCTTTTTGCCGCCTGAGAGCGGTTTGTTTTTGTGTGACCGGGTTGGTGGATAGCCTGTAAGACGATATGTCTCGACTATCATTATACCTTGTCACACAAGGTATATCGGTTTATACAACTATATAAGGTTAACGGACAACACAAAACCCGCCCAACCCCAACAGCAGCACAGAAACCATTGAGCCACCACTCGATGCCACTAACCTTTTGTAGGTAGCTAAACTAAAGATAGAAGATGCCCAAGTTCATTTTTGTCACTGGCGGTGTCCTGTCAGGAATCGGGAA
>CBDVBC010000297.1:0-3104 GCA_965372125.1 Candidatus Hermodarchaeota archaeon
CAGTGTGCGTTTTGACCGATGAGGGTGAGAAGGCGCTTTACAAAATTGGAACTTACCGCGTATCCTTCAGAACCAAAGATTAGTTCAGTATCTTCAAAGTCAATTGCGACGCGCTGTTCCATGCCTTCCGCTTCGCCCCGGACAACAACGATCCAAGTCGCTCTTTCTTCAGTCAAGACACTTCTTCCTCAATCTTGGTAAATACACAGGAAGTCTATTCAGCATATCATAAATTACTTTGGGAAATATTGGAGGAGGACGAGTTGAAACAGGAGATTTAAGGAAAATCTTGCTAAGTGCCATGTAAAAAGAAGGGAGCTGAGGGCTTTCGCCCTCAAATTCTATACCGTAACCTATCGTTAGGCTTTATCAAAGATTATGGCTCAAACCCGTGTGGCCGACGACGAAGATACCAGAAAGCAGCAACTGCCACCATGATTATGATAAAGCTGCCAGATGCAAGCCAAGTCAGAAGTGGAACATCAACATAGACGAGTGATTGTCGGGCCCCAGAAAATCCATAATGATATTGTTCATAGTATTCGAGATAGACGAGGCCGGTTTCGGGGTTGGATTTGAAGCGAAACGGTCCGGTGCCAACAGGTCTTGGGTTCTTAAAGATTAGAGGGGTTATGATTCCCTCCCATATGTGCTGCGGAAGAATGGGCTGGTTTGCGAGTTCGAGGATGGCGCAGTATCCTTTGAGGGGAGTATGAACGACGATTGTGATATTATTGACAACGTCGATTGATGTGAAGTTTAGAAACGGTTTTGGCCAGGTGTAGGGCCAAGGGTCAGGTAAGTTGTTGATGTAATGAAAGGTGAAGTTTACATCGGTAGCTGTGAATGGTATTCCATCGTGCCAGGTGGCGTTACTTACTAGGTTGAAGGTCAACTTTAGACCTTCACCCTCGGGATCTATGTACCAGCTGCGGGCAAGGTTAGGGATTGCTTCGAGGGTGTTGGGCTGTTCATCTACAAGGCGCGAATAAATGGAGTCTAGCACCAGCCAAGAGTCATCCACTGATACTAACAAGGGATTTAGGGTGTCTGGAGCGTTGCTGAGGCCAAACTTTAGGGTGCCACCTACTCCGGTAATCGGGTTGCGTTCGATTTGGTTAGCCTTCAGGCGAGCTCGGAGAAGGGACCAGTGGTTGGCTGAACCCGCGCTGGGAGTATTCACCCAATGGTCGAACCTGTCCGTTCGGTGGGCTTTGTAGGTGTAGGTGGTGATTAGGGGGATGAGCGGCTGATTCAAGGCAATGGCATCTTGGATATCCCAAATTAGCTCCTTGAAGTCGTTGTACTCGTAAGTAACGTTGAGTGTTTCAAGGAGAGTATCAACCGTCTCGTTGTCGAAGTTGAAGTAGTTGGTGGTAGGGATATTCATGGAATAGAACAGGTCTGTTAGGTAAAAGGGAGTATGCTCTGAGAGAATGAAGGGGACAAGTGCGAGATGGTATCCCCGAGTTCCTAGGTGCGTGACATAATACAATGTTTGAGAAGTCACTGGGTTGAGGGTGAACTGAAAACCAAGATTACCCAGGACCTCGCCTACGTGTTCTGCTATTGCGGTCGTGTTTGCCGCGATTATTGAATAGTATTCTTCTTTGCTCATTAGCTCATTTGGAGTGTAGAAAAAGTCGATGTTTACTTCGTCGTCCGAGTCAGGCGCGTCGCGGTAGCCATCGCTGTTTCGGTCTACAAAACCAGCAGCGTCAAGTAGTGCGCGGGCACCTTCGAGATTGCCGGAGCGATAGTCAACGGGGAGATCGGGGTTGTGCCACGCTCCGAAGCTGTTGGGTACAATATGGTCGAGGGCTACTCCGTGCTCGCCAAAGCTCATGTCAGCTAGGTGCACCTTATCGATTGCCATGGCGATTGCTCTGCGGAGCGAAAGGTGGTTAAGCGGCCAGCCTGTTAGCTCAAGGAGCGGCGTACCATGGGGGGGCTCTTCCATGAAGTAGTCATCATCGTGGGTGCTGCATGCAATTCCCCAGAAGGCATCGGCTACAATTTCGTCATAGTCGATGTCAGACCTTTCCTCTGGGATAACTAACTCGTTACCGATATCAATAACACCGTCAAACAATGCTGTCATTTGAGCATCGCTACCGTGATAAAGGCGGAAGATAAGCTCGTCGATGTAGGGGCCTTGGTATTCGAATGCGGGTTCGAATTGCCGGGGAAGTGTACCACTACTTGCTGGGGCAAGGCTGAGTCCAAAGATGAGGGCTCCAAATAGTAGACAAGTGGCTAGATAGAGTTTATTGTGTAGTCGATTGGTATGTGAGCGCGGAACTCTAATGGATAAGGAATTAACCATGAGAACATCTCCAATGGAGCCGAAGGCACGGAATTACTATAATTGGCATGTGTGGATTTAAGGTTGATGTAAATACTATGGAAGTCCGCTAAAAAAGTCTAGGAGTTACAATTTCTTAGAATGACTCTTGGAGAAATTTAATCTCATAGTAGCGAGGATAATGACCCAGAAAGTCTGTTTTTAACACTTTCACCCATCATTTTTAACGAAAAGTGTTAAGAATACGTGAAAATGCGCCTCCCAGAGGAGTTCTAGCGGTGACGATACGTATCGACCTTGTTGTAACCAACGCTAACATCTTGACGGTGGAGCCGGAACTACCGAAAGCAGAAGCGATGGCAGTCAGCTGTGGACGCATCCTTGCGATTGGCGATAATGAGGAGCTAGCAGGTTTAGCTAGGCTGGCACGGCGGGTTCTAGATTTACGTGGTCGGACATTAATTCCAGGCTTTATTGATAGCCATGTTCATCTTGAGGGCTTGGGACGTCGTCTTCTTAATTTAGATTTAGGGGATGCTACTTCTGCGGAGGATGCTTTAGCCAAGGTACGGGCGCGTGTTGTAGGCACTTCACCCGGGAAGGCGGTTTTCGGATATAATTGGGATGAAAGTGGTTGGTCTGTTCGCCGGTACCTTACTAGAAGGGATCTCGATTCTGTTGCACCAAACAATCCAAAGAATCCCGATTGTGAAACCTCAACACATTTAGGGGTACTCACACCACTTAACTGAAGATTTGAATCACCATAAACATAAACTTGAACTTCATACTGCCCCTC
>CBDVBC010000298.1:0-3097 GCA_965372125.1 Candidatus Hermodarchaeota archaeon
ACCATAAATCGTTGCCGGGCGTAGGATGATATAATCTAGATTTTTCGCTTCACAAGCCTCTCGGAGAACTTGTTCTTGCTCCCATTTGGAGCGCTCATAAGGATTGGAGGGGTGCTTGGAATCCTCCTCTCTAATGGGAAGGGAACGAGGAAGCCCGTAGACTCCTGCACTACTTACTAGGAGTATCTTTGAAACCCCTACTCCAATGGCTGCATTGCATAGTTGTTGGGTTCCCTCAACATTGACCGCGTAAAGCTCGTCCCACTTGGCGGAGTAACGAAATAGTGAAGCGACATGGTAGATAATACTCACACCCTGCACCACGCGACGAAGCGAGGCAGGATCTCGCAGATCACTGGCGATGAATTCAGCTTCTGAATTGAGGAAAGTACGATCCGCAGAGGCTAGGTCCGTAGCACGTACCCGCAGCCCGGGTTGGCGTATTAGATGGTCAACGAAGTGACTTCCTAAAAATCCGCAGGCGCCGGTAACAAGAACCCTGTGCTCAGCCACTATAACACACCCTTGAACAATCCTAGAGGAGCCCAATCATACCAGTTTGTCGCTCGTGGCGTCCAAACATCAAGTATCCTAGGAAGACTCCACAGTAGAGCCACAGTATATACAGAATGAAGAGGAGAAGGGCGATACCATCAATAAGACCCGCTGTGTTGACGTACTCGAAGCTGAAGACCCCACTATTGATCATGAAGTCACGACCACAAGCTGAACGACCCATCCACAGCCACAACCAGTCGAACCACCCCAAATTCAAGTAAAGCGAGATACTGGCAAACCAGAAAATCAACAAGGCCAAAACTGCAAGGAAAGGCGTCGCCCGCTGCGTGAGGCGATAGAGGTGACGATTACGCAACCAGACAATCAGCGCACCACAGCCTACCAACAGGAATGGATCGATCAGAAAGCTCATACTAGACACAGAACACAATGAGACATAAAAAACGTGCTACACAATCGCAAGACTAGCTTGTCCCCCAAATCCAACACTGGACCATTCGGAACCCATACGAAAAGCATAAGGAAGAATCAATGCATAGTATCCCCTCAAAGAAACACTCGATGTCTCTAAACAATAGGTGAATAAGATTGAAATGCGCGTCGATTAGAAGCAAAGGCGATTACAAACAGCTACAGCACGACATAAATGAATGGCTTAAAGACCACCCAGACGTGAAAATACGTTACATCACCCAAGCAGAAAGAGCCTCTAAAGGATGGATCATGACCACATTCTTCTACGAAGAATAATTTGAGCACAGCAACTGCTAGGCACACAGGATTTCAAGGTAAATTTCTAAACTGGAAGGATTACCAGAAGACCAATGCCCCTCGGCCGTTCCATCCCTTACAACAGTGAACACAAGTTCGCTAAATCACGTTAAGCTCTTTACCTACTTTCTCAAAGGCGGCGATAGCCTCATCCAGATCGTCCTTAGTCAGAGCTGCATTCATAATCAAACGTAGACGCGCTTGATCTCTTGCCACCATCGGGAAGACAATTGGCAGAGCAAAGACGCCTTCTTCAAATAGGCGGTTGCTCATCCTCTTCGCAGCTTCACTCTCACCAACAATGATTGGGATAATCGGCGTCTCGCTGACCCCTGTATTGAAACCTAAATCATCCATTGCAGCTTTCAAATATTTGGTATTCTTCCAGAGGTTCTTTACATGCGAGGGCTCTGTTTCTAGAATGTCAATTGCAGCAATACATGCAGCAGCGACTGGTGGTGGATGTGAGCCACTCAGCAGCCAGGTTCGAGATTTGTTTAGTGCGAACATGCGTAACGATAAGCTACCTGAAACATGCCCACCAACAACCCCGAATGCCTTCGAGAATATAGGCTCTTGAAGATTACCTTCAAGATGTACCCATCTCGACATGGACATCCTTATGGGTTAGGTTGAAGTGGGAGACTATACCACGGCCGCCGTCGCCGAGAACTGCCTCGCCGTGGGCGTCGTCGACGTATATCGTGGCGCCGTGGGGCTTGCAGGCTTTGACTATCTTGTCAAGGGGGGCAATATCGCCATCCATCGAGAATGCGTCATCAGCATCCGTGGGTACTGATGTATACGCCGTCGGTGATGACGAGTATGCGGCGGTATTCGGGTTTGTGTTTGGCGGCTTCTTCTAGGACGCGGGCTAGGTCTTCTGTGTCGCAGTGTTGGTAGATGGCTCGTTCGGCGCGGGTGAGGCGCACACCATCGATTATTGAGCCGTGGTTGAGTTGGTCGCTGATGATGAGGTCGCCTTTTCCTGCGAGCTGAGGGATGAGGCCAGCGTTGGCTGCGAAGCCGGTTTGGTAGACGAGGCTGGCTTCGGCGTGTTTGAATTTGGCTAGGCGTCGTTCGAGTTCCTCGTGGAGGTCGAGGTTGCCGGCGATGGCGCGGACGCTGCCGCTGCCGACGCCATGTGTTCTAATGGCTTTGATGGCGGCTTCTCTGAGTTTGGGGTGGGTGCTCAGGCCCAGGTAGTTGTTTGAGCAGAGCATGATTACTTTTTTGCCCTCCACTATGCAGCGGGGGCTGCTGGGGCCCTGGAGTTCCCGGAGGCGCCAGTCGAATTCCTGTTTTACAAGTGCTTGGTATTCTTCTTCGAGAAAAGCGGTAGGGTCGCGTTTTGGAGACATATTAGGATTCACCTTCTTTTTGCATTCAGGTTTGCGGTTTTAATTGTTATCGGGTGGGAGTTTTACTCTTAAATGAATTTATTCACTTTGTGGTTGAGTTAGACCAATGGATTATTCTTCTTGGCCTTCCTCAGTCTTGACATCCGCCTTTCTATGTGTTGGTGGATAAAGTTGATGGTGCTAATTTTTTCCTTTTTTCTTCTTTTATCCAGCCTTCTCGGGGAACCGTGCTTCCAATTTTGGTTTGAGGAATACTTGGCAGAGGAGATCCATTTCAATCGCTATCAGTAGAAAGAATAACAGTATCACTAGAAAAATATCAGGATAATAAAGGTAGCTGTATAGAAAATAGGATATGCTGAGAAGGGTAAAGGGATGCCGTGCTGCGTGTCTCCAATAAGGGCTTTGTGTTCGATGCCTAGCGTAATAGTCAAGAACGAGTCTTA
>CBDVBC010000299.1:0-3096 GCA_965372125.1 Candidatus Hermodarchaeota archaeon
TATCTCTTAGCTTCAACCAATTCACAACAGTCAACCTATCACCCCTAAGGAATTGTACTAACCTTCAAAGGCTTGCTCTCCGGGAAAATAAATTAATACGCATTGATATACGGGCCATCCGGAATTGCCCAAACATGAAATCAATAGACCTCGCTGGAAACCGACTGAAGCATGTAAAACTAGATTACCTGCAACATAGCCAGAACCTGCAATCCCTCTTCCTCCAAGGAAACAAGTTGAGTGAAGTGGATCTTTGGGCTCTACAACATTGTCCTCGTCTTCGACAACTTGAACTTCAAGGAAATCCCTTAGAAAGGGTGGATATTACTCCTCTTTTCTCATGCCCAGAACTTGCTGTCCTACGCCTTGATGACGACGTAATACTAACTGCAAAGGGTAAACCTGAAGGTCCTAAACAGATTCCACCAGCACTTCAAAAGTTAGCCAGTCGAATTAAGAGATAATCGGTAGAGGATGAGTTTTAGAAATAGTACCAAAAAAAAAAGAGTCTTAATGATGGTAGCTTAAATCATGTCTTTCTTAGGGCTCTTGGCTCTGTAAATTTTCTCATTCGAGAAATATTTCATCTCCTAAACCTAAACGTTTTTATCATATCATGTACCTTTGTTCTCACTATCTGAGAATAGTTCCGTAGAGTGGTTAAAATGACCAAGTCAAAGGTCTATTATGGCTCCATCCAACAGGGTCGTGACGCAGTGTTTGCCTCCCTCGGGGCAAAGATGGACAAAATCATCGAACTACTAGATTTTTCCACCATCGAGAAAAACGACAAAGTCGCTATCAAAATGCACCTAGGCTTCCAGGATGGATACCAAACTGTCCCCGTGTTTTTCGTTCGGCGTGTAGTCAAGGCAGTAAAGGAGGCAGGTGGCTGGCCCTTCGTCACCGACAATCCAACATCAGTTTACAATGCTGCTGACCGAGGATACACAACAGAAACCTGCGGCTGCCCGATTATCCCAGTGGCCGGAGTCAAAGATGGCTACACGAAACCAGTAAAAATTGACTACAAGAATGTTGATGAACTGGATCTAGGCGGCGTCCTACACGATGCCGATGCACTAATCGACCTAACACACGCAAAAGGCCACGGAGCCTGCTGCTACGGCGGCGCTATCAAGAACCTAGCCCTAGGCGCCTATTCCGGTCCCTCCCGATGGCAAAAAATCCATGGCGTCATATACTCTGTTCCATTTTGGGACCCGGATAAGTGTACACCTGAACACGCCGAGAAACTCGTGAAATCCTGTCCCTACGATGCATTCCGATACGACAAGGAAAAGCACAAGATGGGCTTCCTTATGTTTAACTGCCGGAACACCCTTTGCCTGGAGTGCGTCAAAGCAGACAAGGATGTCGGTTCCTTACAAATTCTCCCTGAAATCTTCAGCTCCTTCCAAGAGATAATGGCAATCGCAACAAAACAAGTCCTTGAAACCTTCGACAAGGACAAATGCTTCTACCTGAACTTCGCACTCCAGATAACCGCCCACTGCGACTGCCTCGGCTTCATACAACCCAGCATAGTCCCAGACATTGGAATACTAGGAAGCAAAGAGATTGTCCCAATCGAAATGGCTACTCTCGACCTCATCGCTAAAGCCGGGCTCATCGAACAAGTCATACCTCCCTATTTCAAGCACACGAACCTCGATCCCAAGGCAGAACTTCATCCTTTCCAGCGGCTCTGGGGAGAAATGAAGAATCCCTACCTTGTCGTCGATTACGCTGAAAAGCACGGGTTAGGTAAACGCGATTACGAGCTCGTCGAATTGCTGTCACCAGAAGAAACTGGGAAGATGAAACCACCCAAACATGTCTATGAGCAGCAACCCTCCTTCTACTAGTTGATTGACTGTAAGGAAATAAAACTAGGCTCTCTTTTGTATGACTGGGGTAGAGTGATGCACCGAAAGAGAAGAGTTTTTATATTCTCAAAAGATTCAGGGGCACAGAGGTTAGAGCAGTGTCAGGTGTTCATTTTCCCAATCTCCGTCCCGGTCACTAAGACCCTCCTACTAGGATGCTCTATACTCAATACGCATTTTCCGCTGGTACTCGTCGATAGTAATGGTGATGCCAACGGCAGGTGATTTTATGACAAAGCCAAAACACTCGAAAGAAAGTAAAGCAGCCACGGAGGAACCGGTAACCTTCCACTTCAGCAAGGAAGAAGACTTCTCAGTGTGGTTCACCGAGATCAACAAGCGAGCGGAGCTATCAGACCTACGCTACGGCGTCAAAGGATTTGTGGTGTTTCGCTCTTGGTCGGTCATGACAATGAAGATCATGTACCGAATCTATGAAGAAGAACTCGAGCGCCACGACCATCAGCCCGTCATATTCCCTGCCCTAATCCCCGCTGCCAACCTCGAACAGGAAGCAGATCACGTTGAAGGCTTCTCACCGGAGGTCTTCTGGGTGACCCGCGCAGGGAAGGATACAACCTTCGAGGAGCCACTCGCCCTCCGACCAACCAGCGAAGCAGCGATGTATCCGATTTTCAAGCTTTGGCTCCGCAGCTGGCGTGACCTCCCCTTCAAGCGCTATCAAAGCTGTCAGGTCTGGCGATATGAAGGCAAGATGACCCGTCCATTCCTACGAAGCCGGGAATTCTACTGGATTGAAGCCCATGACGTCTTCGCGACAAGTGAGGAGGCGGAAGCCCAGGTTCTCGAAGACATGCAAATGACAGAGAATGTTGTGACAAAACGCTTCGGCATCCCAGCGATCACCTTCAAACGGCCGCAATGGGACAAATTCGCAGGAGCAGTGTACACCTGTGCCGCGGACACACTAATGCCGGACGGAAGGCTTATGCAGCTGCCATCCACCCACTATCTAGGCGACCACTTCGCCAGAGCCTTCGGCATCAAATACGTGGACGAAGATGAGAAAGAACAATACGCCTTCCAAACCTGTTACGGTCCGGCCATCAGCCGCATCTACGGAGGTCTAATAGCAGTCCATGGTGACGATGATGGACTTCTCCTTCCCTTCGACCTCGCTCCAGTACAAGTGGTTATCATACCGATTCCGAAAAAAGGATCAAAGCAGGCCGTAGAGAAGCGCTGT
>CBDVBC010000300.1:0-3090 GCA_965372125.1 Candidatus Hermodarchaeota archaeon
CGTTTGCGGATCAGCTGCCCTGGATGTTTGCTCGGTATAAGCGGAGTTGTGAGCACCTCAACGCTGTCCACTCAGGACTCTGGGGTAAGCATAAGGTGAAGATTGTCTATGGTGCCTTGATCACCTTCATCCTGTTGTATCTCATCTTCCTCCACCCGCTAGGCGCCATCGTCCGTGTATTCCTTGGTCTTCCGTGGTGAGTCAGCCAGTCACGTTTAGGGTTGCATTGCTGCTCTGGGTGTTTGCGCGTTACTAGTGGAGCTGCGAGCATCTGAACGCGGTTCATAGTGGTTTCTGGGGTAAGCGTAAGGTGAAGATCGTCTACGGGCTCCTAGTTACCTTCATCCTGTTGTACCTCTACTTCCTTACTCCGTTGTTCTGGCCCCTGCGTAACATGTTCCCCTTCCTGCCCTAGCAGTGCTAAATATTTGAAGGCGACGAGGCAAGTCGCTAAGAGGTGCTTGTTCCTGCGCGAGTAGTGATGGGTGGCCTGCATGCTGTCAAGTTAAGTCATAAAAAGAGTATCACACTAGCAAATACGTTTCTCTGTCTAGCTTTGGGTGGGCTTGCACCGTAACGCATAAAAAGAGACTAAATTCCGCCAGCAGCGCAGGAGCGGACCAATATGCACAGTTCCTATCTCGGTATCGTTTTCCTCCTGTTCTATACCCTTGGGCAACCGGACATCACCTCAGACCTCCTCCAGGCTGGTAATGCCTTAACAAGCCTTCTCATGTATCTCGTCCTCTTTATCGGTGGGCTCGCCGTCTACATCTTGATACTTTATCTAGTGGTTACATGGTTTCCTACAAGATTCTATGCTTATCTCGACACGAGCTTCTATGTTCACCAGGATAGCAGGGTTAGCCCTATGCTCTTGACTGCTTTGACCACGATCCTCCTCTTCGCCCTCATAGCCGCTGCGGGGGTTCTATTGTTTACTGCTTGTTGGTCTCTCGTCATTCCACCAGTTACGCCTTGAAGTGAAAGGAAGATGAAATCACCTGATGATTCGCCATCCCTCTTTCTGGAGGGCTTTGGTTTCCCTGACCACGCACTGGATACCCTAATAGCTCAAACGGGTTTTCGGGAGATCACCCATCACTACCAGCCTACTATCCGGGCTCTCCAGCGGACCATCGACTCGACCCTGCGCTTCCGGGTCATCGCCGACCCCATGCACACCCCCGGTTTGGACGCTAGCTGGAATACGGTCACCTCCAACCGGGATACTTGTGTGGTCGTCACCAACCCTGCTCCACCCGCCACTAGGCACTTCCCGGGTTACCTGCTCCCCCGTATGTTTGTCACCCACTTTGCTCACACCCGTCTCCATCACCCTCTCTACTTCCCCAAGGGAACAAGAAAACTGCTTATTCCCACCTTCATCGACAGCCACCAAGTGGGATCAGACGGTCTACAACTCAGGTGCCAAGGGCAAAGGCTAGAGAGGTCCAGTCTCTTTGGGGTGTGGCTTGAGGTCCTCAAGTTCCCCCAGATTTTTGTGGCTGACCGGCTCCTCCTCAACTACGGCTATGAAAACCCCGCCACTCAGTACTACCTCGACCGGACCCTCAACACTTACACCCCCATCCGCACCCCACCCCAAAAGCGGTGCATACTACTGCTCTGGTACGCCTATATTGCCGCCACTCTCCAGCTCACAAAGGAGACCGAAGGTAGGGTGAGGGCTCGGGTGGTGGATTTCTGCCAGCCCCTAGTCGCCAAGGACCCCCGGTTCTGCCCAGCCCAAAGATTCCGAACCGCTAAAGGCTACGTAAGGGGGCTTTCTCCCGACCACTTCCGCAACCCCAGAAAAGTAGCCACCCAGCTCACGAAGCTCCTCGGACTGGTCGGAATCAACGCATAATAGCTGAAGAAGTAAGGAATCTCCCAAGCACAAGAGTCAAGGTGCCTCCCCAAGGAAGTAGATGACTGCCAGCAACCTCAATAAAAAGAAAAGTAGTCACCCAGCACTACACCACTAAAAGCGGGATAGAGCAGTCCTAAAGAACGAGGCATTTTCTTGAACACAAGAACAATGGTACAGTACTAACTTTAGTCCGTAATGTTCATAATCAAAAGATTTTTTTATACGTTCCTGAAAACAGTGCCGATTACAGGAGACTGAATCATGGTTTCAAATGATATTACAGCGATGTGCGATAGTGTAACACTTGTCTCAGCTGGTTATCTTCAGGATATACAACAAGAAGGTGTCAATCCGTGGTGCTATGTACGTGCATGTGTCATCGGTTACTACACTGGAAATCCTCCGAATTTCTATACTGCAGCGTATAACAGCTGGGCCTATGCCTGTGGCCCGCCTGTGTGTTCGAAAGTAGCAGCTGACACCTTAGACAACGGATAAAACAACAATGACGCCTGATCACATTGCACGGATCACTTCTACAGTCCCCTAGTAGGAAATTGGGATTGCAGGGTAGACGCACATGTTGACATCGAGGACACATAGAACCCAAAACTCGCACCGAAAATGGAAACCTTTTCTCAGAGGATTCGATTTCATCTTTTTTTTCGTAGTTGGTATTTGTAGAGGAAGAACGCTGCCCAGACAGAAACAACAGTCAAACCCTCAAAAGTATCTAGTTGCACTTGTCCTTACATTAACTCTTTTTGGGTGGCTAATACAAAGTTGTCCTATCCAACTCAATGCACATCAAGTAGCACCAATTTGGGCTAGACCTGGCGCTTACACGCGCTATACAAGTTGGAGTGCGAGAATCAACGCAAATGAAAGTATCTATGGTGATTCTCTCATCTGGTTAGACGACGGCTTCAACATCGGTTGGGAAATCCTTGCGGTAGACGGTTTAGATGCTACATTACAAGTCTTCTTCAACGGTTCCACAGAACTTGACTCTATTTATACAACGGTTATTGTTAACCTCGCAACTAGGGAAGTTACTGGAACTGCTGGGTTGCTGGGCGAGACATGGTTTTGGATATCGAGCTCCTATTCGCCCAATAATCCGCTCACCGTAGCTTCACTGGTCACACCTGCTGCGACAGTTCAGGGTGTTGCAACAGCTGGTCGCGTATCAACACCTCAAGGGCTCCAAGAATCCT
>CBDVBC010000301.1:0-3075 GCA_965372125.1 Candidatus Hermodarchaeota archaeon
GTACTTGTCATGGAAATTGAACCCTCCAAACGTTTTAGGAGATTTAATTTGGATTGGATTTCTCGTTGTATTGGGAGTGTGTATAGTGGGGATAGGGTGGAAAGTCAGATCGTTGAAGGATTCAGATAATGTGTCCCCGATTAGTCCAGAGCACTAGAATTCTTCTTGTTTCTAGAAGATGATTGCTGTGAGGTGGCCCTAGACGATTTATTGTCAGGGCTATCGTGGTCCTTTTAGCACATTCCCTTCTCGTTGTGGGGTTTTAGAAGATGATTGCCTTGTGGTGAAATGTCCCCATCCATCTTGTGATTTTAGGAAGGTTTCAATCCTTTAGGTCGTCAGTGAGAACCTTAATTATATTTCGGCACTGCTTGACACATCCTTCAATTGGCTTAACTAACGCGATAAGATTATTTCTATCAGCATTTGGTGCATCTTGTGTAGGACTCGCAGAATTACTAGGATATTGAAGCTTTACTTCAACTTTTTCTAGAGTTTCCCACAATTCTTGAAATTTCTCATCAAATAAATCAAGAAATCTTTCCCTAATGAATCCTTGAAGGGTAAAGAATAGACCTAGGATAGTGTCGGAACTTGCAGGATCAGGTAATTCCTTTAGTTTCTCAAGCCATTCTACTTCGAGTGTTGCTGCAGTATCTCTGAGGAAGGTTTTAAACTGGTCAATAATGCGATTCCAGTTTCGTTCCTGTTCCCGGAGAATCATCTCCTCAAGAGCTTCATGAATAACCGGATTTTCGCTGTCTGTTCTCTTTGGGCGGTTTTGCCGAATCAAGTAGATGAACCGAGCGATGGGGAGACGGTTCCTGACTTTTACCCATTGACGGTAAGAAGTGTACAAGAGTACGGGGATACTAAGACCTGAAATGGTTCCCATGCTGATTGCTAAGAGTGGGTTCATCCACATAGGAAAGTACAGGAACAGAAGAAGGCTTGAGCTAAGTACAAAGGTGAAGCTGAGAATGGTAAGGGCGAGGTTATAGAAGTTTTCCCGATCCTGTTGTAGGATGGGGTAGGTGAACACCTCACTTCGAAAGGGGGATTTTTCCGGTGGGAAATGTTCTTGGTCTTGTCGTCTTATTCGGCGTTGCCAGTATCGCTCAAAAGGCTTCCATTGAGCGAATAGCATTATGACGACGCTTGCTAAGAGTAGAATAGCGGGGGATAATGTGAGACTCACCGCATTGGGATCAAAAGCCGAATCGAATAGTGGGATGAAGCCATACGATATACTGACCATTCCATATAGTCTGGCACAGAGAGCTAGCCCAGTTAGAAGTAAGAGGGTGAGTGATGAACCGAGGAAGAGGTAGCGGTAGGGCTTGGAGGGTCTGTGTTCCAGCATGGTTGTTGTTACAGACATATCTGTCTACCTTCTGAGCAGGATAGGTGATATATGGTCTCACAAATGCGATTTAATTCTTGAACGATGAGATAGGCGTGAAGTATCCTCCAAACCACGACCTACCCTCGTATTAGCAGGTTGTTTTGTTGATTTGCTCTTATATTGTTTTGGTTTCTTTACCAAAGTTTGAGTGATCTATCTACTCCGACGGTTTACCTGTTTGCGCAGGTGTTGAAGGGTTGTGAGATCCTTCGGAGGAAGGGTCGTCACGTGCCTGACTTGGCTATTGCTGGTGGGTTTATCGCTGAGTCGCAGATGACCAAGGCTATCGCCATGTCCAACATTGACGGTAGTGGTCCTTTGGTCAAGGCTATTGGTATGGCTCGTTCTCCCTTGACGGCTGCCATGAAGGCGGACTACTTTGTGCAGTTGGCTAAGGAGGGCAAGTTGCCGAAGGGCTTTGTCAAGGAGTATGGTGATGATCCTGAAAAGTTCTTCATTGCTTCGACGGAGCTGAAGCGCAAGCTTGGCGATCGCTATGCTAGTTATCCGAAGCCTGCGGTGGGTGTTTACACCTACTTCCATAAGTTGCAGGTTGGTATGATGCAGTTGATGGCTGGTATGCGGAAGTGGAAGGTTGAGTTGCTGGACCGTGACGGGCTTAGGTCCCTTTCCCCGCTTGCTGAGGAGGTGTCGGGTATCCCGATGCCCCATAGAGGAGTGGAGAAGGTCTTCAAACGGCTTCTCTAGAGTCACACTCGAATTGGCGGGGGTTGTTCCTCAGCCCCTCTCCTTCTTTTTTAGTATCTTCTGATCGAATCAATGTGTGTATCTTTTCTTCTACCAAGAGCAAATCTTGTATTGTAGGCAACCATACCTTAGATGGTGGGTCCAAACACTAAAAAACACTTGACTACTCAAGACACTCTACTCTATCTGTGATATTTTTGTACCTTGTGATGGCAGCAGACTAACACAGCATCATTTGATGAAACACCAAAAAACTCTAGGTTGGGGGAAAGACTCCGGGAGGTTAGGTGTCACCACAGAACTCCTGTAATTTGTCAAGCCGAGAAATCACCCGTTGATGGTCTTCAGGAAAGCTGTCCACAGTGAACACCTTGAGGACTTCTTGAAAAGACACGCGTGCACGCCGACAATTCTCAACCATATCCTCCACCCTCGCCAGTGTCTCGTAGGCGTTACCCAAGTTGTACTGAGTCATTGCGTAGTCCCGGGGGAAGCGATTCCGCGTGCGAATTTTCAGTGCTGCCTTGTAGGTCTTGATGGCACGGTAACAATTCTCAGCCATATCCTCCACACTCGCCAGCATCCGGTAGGCTGCGCCTAGGTTACTCTGGATTCCAGCATATTGGAGAGGGAGACGGTCTCGCGTGAAAAACTTCAATGCTGCCTTGTAGGCCTTGATGGCACGGTGACAATTCTCAGCCGTATCCTCCACCTCCCCCAGCGCCCTATAAGCGGTGCCCAGGTTGTTCTGAGTCATTGCGTAGTTCTGGGGGAAACGATCCCGCTTGTAGACCTTCAATGCCTCTTTGCAGGCCTTGATGGCACGGTGACAATTCTCAGCAGTATCCTCCACCCTCGCCAGTGTCTCGTAGACGTTACCCAAGTTGTACTGAGTCATTGCGTAGTCCTGGGGGAAACGATCCCGCTTGTAGACCTTCAATGCCTCTTTGCAGGCCTTGATG
>CBDVBC010000302.1:0-3074 GCA_965372125.1 Candidatus Hermodarchaeota archaeon
AGTGGGACATGAATTACTGACAGGATTTGCTACTCGCTTGAGAACATTGCGATGGCATGTCCGAGAGTTGCGTACAGGTGGTTTCCTTCACAATCCTGAGATAGAGAAAAAATTACTGGAACTTATCAGGAAAATGATTCCGGCGGTAAATGAGCGAATCGTGTTTCGAGCTCAAAAGATAGTTGAACGGCACAGAGCAAGTAAAGCACGATTTATCCATCCAGAAAAATGGAAGGTTGCAGATTTTCCGCTTCTAGCCGGGCTTGTAGAAGGCATTCAAGAAGACATCTACGATTACGAAAGGTATTGTGTAGAGCTAATCAAGGAATTAGAAGACCTGTTGGTAGCTATCGAAGAGGAGCTACTACCACTGCAGCGCTGGCACGCGCTTTTTTCAAAACACGCTGAGCACCTTGACATCGGTGAAGAGGAGAAAGCTGTTGCTGCGATCCCTCTTGTAAGTTTGAGCAAAACAGAAACAGGGAAGGGGATGAGCCAAGGTACTCTGTTTGTGACGACTCAACGACTTCTATTTCTAGGTCAAACTGGCTTGATAAAAAGAGGCATATCTGTGATTCGCTCTGTCCCTCTTTCAGCAATCACCGGTACATCAGAGGAGGGGCGCCTCCGTCGAAGGCTCCTTCTCAATACTGAAGAGGATGTATTAAGGCTCCGGGGATCTTCTGAGACACTCCAGGAGATTCCCAAAACCATTGCTTTGGCTCAGAACTTCAGTGAGCACAGTCTTGTGACGGTCAAGGGTTCTATGCGAGTAACAAGTATGAAAGTGGATATTATGGTGTTACGTGATGCACTAGACAAACTGATAGATCAGGCTATTACCCAAGATACCCCCTCAGTACCCTCAGCAATGCTTACCCGTTATACTCCAACACGTAGCCACCAGCCTGCAGCATATCCCCATTCCGTTCCACACACTAGGAGCAGAGTAGATTCCCTTCCACGAGACTCGCTCTTCCAGTTACAACAGCAAAAGTATAGCCTCCAAGCAACTATGAAGGTACTGAAGAGCCAATTCGACGAGGGAAAAATATCCAATGAAAGCTTCTTCAAGCAATATCGTTCCCTGAGCAGAGAACTCTATCTCGTAGAATCCCGAATTAGTGAATCAACTGGGGGGCGCTCTGTAGCTGATGAATCTTTCTTTGAGTAAAGGCTCCACCAACAAGGCGTACGACGCGTCTTGTTATGACTGATTATTCTTCTAGTTCCTTTCTTAGGCGATCAAGTTCTTTGCGGGTCCGTTCACGTCTTTCTTCTGAGGTAAGTTCTCCAGTCATGACTTCTGATTCGCCTGTGGGAACTGTGGGTAGCTGGCCCGCCTCTTCAAGGGCAACCAAAGTCTCGATATCTTCCAGCTCTGCTTCGACATCAGCATCCAATTCATCGTCATCTAGTCCAAGGCCGAGGATCTCTTCTGTTGATTCTGCTTCCTCGATGAGTGCTTGGGTTTCTAGGATTGTTTCACGGGCGGATTCGGGTGACGCAGTTTCGCGGAGCTGTTCAAGGGTTGAACCGATGCCGCGGAGGGCGCCCATAACTTCTGCTTCGCCTTTGGCTTGCTCGATAGCTTCTACGCCCCGCTCCATTAGGTCGATTTCTTGTTCGACCAACCGGGCCTTGCGGAGGTATCTTGATCGTCTTCTAAGCTGGAGTTTTGCCGCTTTTCGGTCTCCTCGCTTCACGTAGCGGATAGCTTTAACCCGCGAATCCTTGGCTTTAGTTTCGTATTGCCGACCACGAACCTCAAGTAAATCTACGACACGATGAATACGGGCTACGGTATTTTCCTTTGGTTCTGGCTTCCTAGGGAAAAGCCGTTCCCATAACGAGCTGAACTTTCCTTTTGACATCTAGCTTTCCTCCTTTAGTCTCCGAATTTCTTCTTCTAATTGTGAAACTCGCTGTTCTGGCTGCGGAAGCGCAGTACCAGTTTCGACCTCAATCTCTTGGTCAAGATCTGTTAGTGCTTGACTGACCTCGCCGTCTGTCACTTCGGTTGACACTGACATACGCTCCATACCTGCGTCAGCAATTTCCTGTGTCATCTCGAAGTGGCGCAAATTCCCTTCGATCTGGTCCACCAGATGGGCGACTTCTGGTACCTTTACTTGAGTTTTCAGTCCGCCCAACGCAGAGTTTAGCTGACCAAGAATCTTCGCAAGATCACCCATTGCCTCGCTCTGCCGCAACTGGGTCCGCAATCCTTCAACACGTAAACGATAAGCGTCCACGCTCAGCGCCCACTTCTGGAAACGCAGGTGATGCTGCAGATATAGACGAACAGCATCCATGTTTCCTTGAAGCCGGTACCTCTTCGCCTTCTGACGACTCTTACTAGCCTCCTTCTCCAACATCTTGCGCTGTAAATCCAACTTGCGGCAAAAAACGTCGAGTCTGAATATCAACCGCTTTAACGAAGGCTTTCCGCCGAGCCATGTTTTGAATCGTCTTATTGCTGACATTTTATTGTCTTCCGATTTCCTCCAGCTAATGAGAGGCTTATTATCTTTTCGACATGAGCTATTCTAAATACATCAATTAAATCTTTGTGACTACCTGTCACTGCTGGGACGAGTTCCCAGTGAGAAAGGTTCTACTACATATAGAGCTCGTGTAGCCGTATATTTCCACAAAGTTATAAGAAGGCGTTTTGTTACTAGTGACTTATGACCTCCCCGGTTGGTTGATTGGAGTTGAGCAGCGCACAATACCTTATGAGAATAGCTGAAGAAAAGGCGAGTAAGGCATCAAAATATGATAGAGCGGGGAAGCGCTCGGAAGCCGCTACCAGTTACATCGAGGCTGCAGATATTCTTGCCAAGGCGGCACGGATTTCGAGGATGCCAAAGATGCGGCTTATCGCCTTAGAGCGGGCTGAGCAGTATATTGCTCGGGCTAAATTATTGCGGAGCGGTCGTGTTAGAGCAGGGGGTCCCGATGTCGGAGATTTAGAGTCGGAGGACCCAGATTCGGGGTTACAGGATGACATTGCGAGGCTTGTCGTTCGAGAGAAGCCGAGTGTAAAGTGGGATGATGTGGCGAATTTGGAG
>CBDVBC010000303.1:0-3070 GCA_965372125.1 Candidatus Hermodarchaeota archaeon
TGGTTGCCCGCTGGCGCCAAGCGAAGCACCCCATCCGATTACTGGGAATAACCAAAGGTCCTGCAATGAACCTGGCTGAGTGGCTAGAAGCCAGCTATTTCGAAGTGGAACCACCCAAGCACCTCAAGGACACCTACCTACCCCTTCTAGACCTTGACTCCCTAGAAGACCTGGGTCCACGGGTATCAGGGAGCAAGGCAGTCGCCCTCACCATTTCAGATGACAGGGAGGAGTTGAGAACCCAGTTGCGACGTACAGGTGTGAATCTCCCGGTCTATACTTATGGTCAAAAACTAGAGGAGAATAGCTGGGATATTGCGGTTGTGGAGGAGTGGAGGCTCAACGCTGAGCGACTAAAAACAGCCGCTTCAACACTGAAGAAAGGCGGTGAGCTCATCATCCTATACAGAGTTGATGGGGAGCATGAGAGGTTTTTCCTTGCCAAGGCTCGCCGGCTAGTACGAAATACCCTGAACATTGATTCTCTACAGGATGTTCCCATGGATTGGGAGATGCTCCTGCTGCACCTCTTTCGCCACACCCTTTCCCTTCGTCAGGGCCTCAAGCTCTGCCACACAAGCTTTGCTGCCCAAGCTGGCGAAAAGCAGCCCCCCTCACTCGAAGAAGTAGAGAGATTGTTCCAGCAACTGCAGGAGGAAGGGTTAGTGCAGCGTCATAGTACTCCCAAATCACGATACAGTGGCACTGCTCGCTGCACTGAAGCAGGAGACGCTCTGACCAAATCAATTTTCACAGCCACTGCTCGCCGATCTGCCATAGCCAACAATTATCCAAAGCAGCGTTCAAGCAGGCCCAGGTGGGAGTGGGTTTTACAAGCTGCCGCTGACCTGGTTAGAGATGAGGATTTGGAGATAGCATTTGCTAAGTTGCTGGAAAAAGCTCCAGGGGAGGGAGGATCCCCTGAGGTTCCAGAATGGTTCTACCCTGGATTATTCGCAATTGCTTCTATTGACTTGGAGGCTGCTCGGTTCATCGAAGAACACGCCCACAGAATTTATCCTGAATCCTTCACAGCCCTCCGACCCTCTCTTTACCCTGAGGCGGGGCAACGTCAAACCTTCGCGGTATCACTCCAGAAAGTGTTGAATCACATTTATGGTGTGTTAGTTCTTGGTGTGGATGACTCTGGTCAGAGGGAACTGGCCCCAGACGCCTCCTTCCACTATGCAAAGGTAGCCACTAGTATCGGCCTATCCCCAATTATGGTCTACAACATCTTTTGTGACTACCTTGGGTCTGAACAGCTCACGCCAAAACAGGTGCGGATGGTAAAGGAAGTAGGCGGCAAGGCTTGGGAGCAGCTAAGAACAATCCGCTCAGCAACGGCATTGACCCGTCTGCTTGAAGGATATCATCGCCCCAGATTGTTGTTGGTGCGGGTAAATCGCCCAGCGGGTGGCGAACCGAGGGTGGCTCTGCATTACCGGCGAACCTGTGGTGAGTGCGCCTTCTTCAGTCCAAATTCTAAGTTGTGTGCTCTCTGGTTCCACGTTGTAGAGGTGAATGAGGTTCTAATCGAGAAGGACCGGGTGGGTCGTCGCCAAACAAGCCCCAAGCTACAATGCTGTAACCGCTTCATGTCAAAAGATAGATACGAGATTTCCCACACCGAACTCCAAGCACTGAGTAGGTATAGCACGGAACAAGGCGGGTTGGAAAAGATGCAGTGTGTAAGGCGAGGTTGCACAGGCCTTCTGGATGGCCCACCAAGAGTATGGAAGATAGCACACTGCAATCGCTGTGGCACAATCTACCGTAAAACTCCTCAAGGGCGCACGCACTCCCAAGTGGGATTCCTCGATCTACTCCAAGAAAGGGTGTGTACCATAACAGGTAGGCTCTCAAAGGATCTCCGGACCGATGTTTCCGATAAGTCACAAAAGATAGGTCTCTTCTTGACTTATAGTGCTGCAGGGGTGACGGTGACCTCTAATCGGCTTGTTGTCGAATACCGCGGTGGACATCTTCTTGAGGAGTACTCTCTGGAGGAGGTTGGCTACCTTAGCTTGTCTGCTGGGCAGCTGGACAGGGAAAGCAGAAGGATACTAACAGAGAGGGGGGTTCGTGTTGCTTTTCGTCGTAGCCAATCGCCGAAGGAGCCTAAACCGAGGGTTGCTAAAGACCTGAAACGGCTAACAGAAAAGGAAAAGGTGGTGCTGTTTAGGCGGCATTGTGTCGCCAACTATCTTGGTTTGCTTCACGCAACAGTCAGCCTTGCCAAGCACCTCAAGGCGAGTTCGGTCAGCCGCCTTCTCTCGTTTCAGCTAGACCGAATCTATGTTTTCAGTCACAAAACAAGCTCTACTTTCCGACAGGAGCAGAGTCTTCTCCGAGCCTGTGAGGCGCAGATGGCTGGCTTGTTCCACAAAACCCACCGCGAATTACTAGCGCCTAGTGGTGCAACTCACTCAGAGATTGGACGTGCTCGAGGGCGTTGGGTAGGCTATCGGGGAGACCGTCGTGGGCTGTCTCGTGGCTGGACGCCTTTTGATGCGGCGCTGAATCAGGCTAGCAGGATTCTTCGCTCGCGCCTTCGACGAATCAACGCCAGTCTTGGTTTGGGGTGGAATGCTCCCCCTCTTTTCCTTCATACCCCACATCATGAGCCTGGGCTTGGTGCACACCTCGACCTTGAGGAGGCGCCCCGCCTTGCCCTTACCCTTCGGGTCTTCCATGCTTTTCAATCCAATCGGTTCGCCCCCGAGGATTTTCGCCGCTACTTAACACCTCTCCGAATTCCCTATTATGTGAACACTCAATCTATTAATCAAAAGATATATCGGATTCTTGATTCCCTTCTGCGACAGCCTGTTCGGTATGGGGGTGAGGTTCTGCCGCTGGAAGATGCGCACAGAAATCATGTCAATCACTTGCTGGATGTGCTCCATGCAAAGACCTACGACTGTTACGAGCCGCTAATCTGGGCACCTCCCAGTACAGAGGGGGCTTGGAGGACTTATGCTCCCTTACGATTCTTCACAGAGAACCTGACTATCTTCGTTGAACCACTCCGAGATGAAATCCAAGCATTACTCACACAACTTAGGGT
>CBDVBC010000304.1:0-3069 GCA_965372125.1 Candidatus Hermodarchaeota archaeon
AACTTACCCGCTTCCCGAAGCGCAAGTTGACCGGTTTCTCTTCAAACTCCATGTCGATTACCCATCAGATGCAGAGGAGGTAGAGATTCTTCGTCGGCGACATAGCGGAGTAGGAAGTCGAGTGACTGCTGTATCCACACCAGACATCATTTTGCGGATGCAGAGCACAATAAGAGAGGTGTTTGTTGAGCCGCATATAATGAACTTCATCAGAGACATTGTCGTGCGGACTCGGAAAGACCCTCAAATCCTCATTGGCGGCTCCCCCCGTGCCTCACTAGTTCTCTTGGAAACCAGTAAGGCCCATGCCGCGTTACAAGGCAGAGACTTTGTAACTCCAGACGATGTAAAGATGCTAGTACGCCACACTTTGAATCACCGTATAATCCTGAAGCCAGAAGCAGAGCTTGAGGGCGCTTCGGTTCACTCAGTAATCGACCGCATACTCCGCCAGATTGGAGTACCGGGAGCATAGGACCAGATGTTCAGCGAGAGAGGTCGCACCGTTCTTCTCATCGGAATATTTGTTCTAGTCGGGGGCTTCGCCTTCACTAACTACTTCCTAGTACTTCTCGGAATCTTCCTAATCGTAGGATCGGTTGTAACCTCACCATTTTTCCAACTCACTCTGCCCCTAGAAAGCCTCCAAGTTACACGCGAGATAGATAAGACAAACTTCTTTCAGGGAGACTTCATCCATATTAAACTCACAATAAAAAATACTGGACGAAGCCGAATCGACTCGATACGAATCTTTGATGTCTACCCAGATATATTCAGGCTGGTCTTAGGGAAGAACGATTTAGTAACACGGATTGACGCAGGACAAGCAATAAAGTACTCCTACATTGTCCAAGGACGCCTTCGCGGAAAATACACTATCGGACCTACAAAATTCCAGATCCATGACAGACTAGAGTTCAGATTCGAAGAATTATCCGCAGACAACACTGATGAAGTCCTCGTCTACCCAAGTTACCAAGATGCCCGGATAATGGAGTCATTAGCTGCTAAACGCCGCATGGGATATATGTTCGGAATTCACAGGACCCGTCAGAAGATGGGTTCGGAGGATTTTGTTGGTATTCGCCGTTTCGTGAGTGGTGACGAGTCTAGAAGGATTGCCTGGAAAGCCGTGGCACGTACTGGCAAGTTGATGGTGCGTCAGTTCGAGACAGAGCGAAACATGAGAGTTTTCATTATTCTTGATTGCGGAGATACGATGAGTGCGGGAAAGGCTGAGAATAGTAAACTTGAATATGCGATTCGTGCGGCGCTGCTTCTTGCGAAGGCTGCTATGGAGAGAAAGGACAAGGTAGGGTTAGTAGCCTGGTCTACCAGTCAAGAGACCTATCTCAAGCCAAGTCTTGGTGAGGGGCACTATTATCGTCTCCTTGACATTTTGGCTGCCATCGAGGCAGGGGGAGAGTTTGATTTAGCCGCTGCTGTGGGGTTCGTCGCAGCACGTGTAACACAGCAGAGCTTCTTCATTATCCTCTCAGACTGCGAAGCAAACCGGGCACAACTTGAGAAAGGTGTTAGGCTGCTTCGCGGTCACAAGCATAACGCTATAATTATCGCACCATTTGGTCCCTGGTTCGAGATTGAGGATGTGTACTTATCACCTGTCGAACGCGCACTGGGCGAGGCAATTGTATACAAATTACTTGAAGAGCGTCGCACCCTCTCGCAGAGCTTTCGACGCATCGGTGTTCCAATCATTGACGTAAGTCCCGGGGACATTCTCCCGACACTGCTAAGTGAATACCTAAAGGCAAAGAAAAAGGGAATAGCCCAAATCTAGTTAGAAGTGGAGAAAATGGAGGTGAAAACAGCATTTCGCGAATAACTCTTTTGGCGCTTCGAGGTGTAGCTGTCGCTGCTTTCATAGCCTTCACAATTATTATTTTCCTGAATATTGATCCTCAGGTCTGGAGTACGCAGGTTCTATTTACATTTGCGATAGAGACACGGAATTTCATCAGTACTCTAATCACACTTCTCTCTTGGTTAATTGGACAATTGCTGGGATTGTTATTTGGCCTAGGACCGGAAGAACTACTACAGATTTCCGAGGCGACAAATGCATACTTCACGGCACTTGGGTTTGGGGGTGTTCGACCCCTTGACCAAGCCATCCCCGCTTTCCTCAGCAGCCTCTACTTCTTAGGTTTTCAACTACTCTTCCTTGCAGCGATTCTTGCTGGCATCTTATCCCTTTTCCGCATAAGTGGACGCCTCACATCAATGTGCTTTGTATCGATGATAGGACTTGCTATGCTAGGTGCTGCTGCCCCCTCACTAACATTTCTTGAAACATCCACCGGCTTCTTTGGGTCCATCTGGAGTACTGATTCGAATATCTTCCTCAACCCAGGAGCCTTCTTTACTTCAACGATTTTTTATGCAGCGATAATCTGTTACATTTACCTTGAAGCATCATACCAGGTCGTTTATTTCCACTCACTTCTTGAGCCATCATCAGTTAGAGAGGAACAACTTCGACACCAATTATCAAGACTCAGAAGCGATGCAGAACGAGAGGTTCCAGTCAGGCGTGGCGAAGAGATTCCTGTCCCGAAAGTGCTTCAGCGAATGTTGGGCTCCGAAGCATTTAGAGTAATGCGAGAAGTGATTAAGAAAAAGTTACTACGTCGCGAGTGGCTTGTTGAGTTAGAAGAGGCTCACGAAATTCGACGGTTAAATTCCTTTGTAGACAATCTGTTTCGTGTTGACGCTGAAGCTGAATTAACCCTTACCGCTCGTGCAGCTACACCCTCACTCTCAAAAATGGCGATTCTCTCAATCGTGTCTACAGTACTTCGTTTCATCGGTATCATCCTTGTTTCCTACTTGTCCTTTTATCCACTTTTCTTCATTGGAAACATTGCTCCCGCGGTTATCATAGAGTCTGTCGACTTCCAATTCCTCACTGAAAAAATCCTTATTCTCCTTCTACCTCTTTGTCTCCTCTTTCCCCTTTCCTCCACTATTATCAGTCGCCTCCGTCAACGATGTTTACAGTCAACAGAGGAAACTACAACTCAAGCATAACTATAGCTCGTTGTG
>CBDVBC010000305.1:0-3055 GCA_965372125.1 Candidatus Hermodarchaeota archaeon
TCAGGGTTTGTTTGTTGTTTGGCGGGTTTTTCTGGTTTGTTTTGGTGTTGTTTTGCTACTGAATAGCTACTGTTTTGCTTGAGGGGTTGGTGGGGGTGGTTTCCCGGTGTTTTTCGGGTTCCTTCTGGTGTTTGGCGGGTTTTTCACGGGTGGTGTGTATCCCCTCTCTGGGTTGTGGATGGTTGTTTTCCGGTGTCCTGTGTTGATTGGAGGGTGGGAAGGGTCTGGAGGGGTTTCCCCATACTCTTTTCTTCCCTTCCCCCTAATTCAATACGTGACTAAGATGATTCCAGAGAAGATCAAACAACTATCCTCAGCAGCTTACACATCATTCGCATTCCTAGCTGGAATGAAACTTAGCCTCTTCACAATCCTATCACAAAAACAATCCACCCCCAAACACCTAGCGAAGACAATGAGCGTAAAAGAAAAACACATTGAAAGACTTCTCTACGCTCTCGTCTCCGTTGGATTACTCAGACTAGAAAACGGAAAATTCCTGAACACTGAGGAAGCAGAACAATACCTCGTTAAAGGTAAACCAGACTACCTTGGAAACCACGTATACGTGAACCCCGGGCTTAACTATGGGAACTGGGGCTCAGCGGTACACATAGCAGACTCAATCAGAACAGGAGAACCCCAGGACTTTTACGATTTCACATTGGCTACATATGAGCAGCATCTTGAGACCTTCAGAGGCACGATGCCCGTAGCAGTGAAGGCAGGGGAGGACCTAGCTAAGTGGTTTGACTTCACAGATTATCGGACCGTTGTAGATATTGGTGGAGCCTCAGGCGGGCTTGCGTTATCTCTGGTAAAAGCATATCCACACTTGGAGGCGAAGGTAGCTGATCTGCCTTCGATAGTACCAGTCGCCCGAACATTACTGTCAGAGGCAGAAGCTGAAACGATAGAGGTGTTCCCATGTGATATTGTGGAATCTCCACTCCAGGAATCCTTTGATGTAGCTGTCCTTAGAGCGGTTATCCAAGTTCTTTCACCTGAACAAGCGGAGAAGGCTGTGAGGCATGTGGCAGAGTCGATCAACTCAGGTGGGTGCATGATAATTCTGGGACATGTGTTGGATAATTCCAGGATTTCCCCTGTTGAGGAGGTGGGTATGAATCTTATCTACTTGAATTGGGGGTATGATATTGGCTGTTACACTAGGACGCAATACCTTGAATGGATGCTGGGCTCTGGGCTTATTGATGTCAGGTTTGGTTCCTTGCCGAATGGAGATAGGATAATTACTGCTAAAAAGCCATGATTCATTTCTCTCACTGTGGTAGTACTAATATCATATACATAACAGGAAACAACCCCATTCAGTGAAAGATCCTCTAGGATGGCATATTCTTCAATGGGCAATTGGACAGTCCAAATCATCTGAGGGACTCGAGGAATGAAAGTATTGGTCTTACATCGATGGGTTCTTCTCCAAGATTCGTGCCGAGATTGTGACCAACTCCTTCTACAAAGACATGCTTAATTGCAGGATTATAGTCGATAGCTTTCTTAACATCGTCACTGGAGAGTAAGGCATCCACATCAGGATCAGCCTGAACGAGCATGACAGGACAGCCGACAGCTTTGAGGAAATCCCAAGCATGATAATCCTCAAAGTATTCCTCAAAACGCCCCTGAGACCACAGATCCAGATACTTTGGATCCGCAAGGCTCTGACATGTAGCGGAGTACCTAATTGCTTCGGGAGACCTCGACGGATCCACCTCACTGAGAATTGCCATTATCTCATCCGTTGGGCGACCCAGAATAGGTCTTGTCTGTTGTATCCAATCCCTCACTGGTCCTTCCTTACCTTGTGCAATGAAGTCATCCAATGTTATGGGAGAATCTAGGATTACCAGTGCCGAGACATTCTCAGGTATGAGTTGTGCGACCAAGAGGGCTATCCATCCCCCCTCGGAGTGACCAAGCAGGATGGTTGGTTCTCCAATCCCTTGTTCAATGAATGTGACGATGTCTTGAGCCATGTATCTAAGATGGTACTTTCCTGGGGTTCTTCCTGATTTTCCTCTTCCTCTTGTATCGACAGCGTAGATGTGAAATTTGTTGGTGAATTGTGGGAAGTAGTTGGTGAAGTCTTCCCATCTGCCTAGTGCTCCATGTATGAAGAGTAGTGGTGGTCCGTTGTCCGGTCCCTCAGCGTAGTTGAGCACTGCCTCGCCGGTGTCGAAGGACTTCTCGACCAGCATCATGAATCACTCTGTACAAACTATCAACACTAAGCAACTCTCCACATTGAACCACTTTCTTGTATGATTTTACCCTCAAAGCACAGCTTATTTAGAAACCCTCTGACAGTACAAACAGCACCAATTCCTGGCTCATGTTTACCTGGTGGTAAAATCTCGTCAGCTAATCTCTGAAATACTTCCCATAGAGACATACCATCCGAATCCGAAAGAATCTCAGGTATCCACTTTTCAATTTCATAATATCTATCAAAGTGAAGTTGAAACTCTTTCCGAACATCGGCACCTCGACGAATCGGTGCATGACCCGGACACAAGACCTCTATATCCATTTCAGATAACCGATTCAAGCTCTGAATATGCTTGGTGGCGTCCTGGAATACGCCAAGCCACATTGAGAACCAGTCACTCGGAATTAAAACGTCACCTGTGAACATTGTCTTGGTCTCTGGCTCATATATGCAGATGCTTCCAGGGGAATGCCCTGGTGTATGTATTATCTCGAGTTTCAGTGCCCCAACTTGTATGGTATCTCCGTCGTGCAGTGGTTTGGTTACTTTGGCTCCTCGTCCCCCAGCTATTGTAATGAAGTCTTGGTAGGCTTGAGCTGAGATGTTAAAATCTTGGTACAGCGTCACAAACTGGGTCCATGGCTCCTCAATATATTGAGCATCTGCGATGTGGGCTGCTATGGATGCATTGGTCTTTTCTTCAAGAAGCGGACATGCACCAATATGATCCATGTGCCCATGTGTAAGTAGGACAGTTTTGAGATTGTCTAATTCTATTATTTCTTCGATCTTTTCCAATACTTTTCCAGCTGCTTGTCCAAT
>CBDVBC010000306.1:0-3046 GCA_965372125.1 Candidatus Hermodarchaeota archaeon
CGGGTATTCTAACCTAACCCGAGATTTCGACGCCAGTACTTCATCTCGTGATGTTGAGCGAGTACTCCAGGAAGATTTTACCCGGGTGCTAGCTGACATTACTAACGAAGCACCTGGACCAACCCAAGCATTGATGGCGTGGATTGGGCGGAAGTATCAGAAAGAGATTGTAAAGATACTCCTACGGCTTCAGGCCGTTAAAGCTGATCAGGCAACTGCTGAACGACTGCTTGTACCGATTGCTCCCTTCACACGAGAAAAGCTCCTAGAATTAATTGGAGCAAGTGATATGCAAACCCTTGCCTCTCGAATACCTGATTCCTTCTTCCGCCGTGTGGTAGAAGAAAACCTTCCCCGCTATGAAGAAACCGGAGAATTGCTTTTACTGGAACAAGCATTGGATGCGATGGTCCTCCGGAATATCTTTGAGCACACTGAGCAGCTGGGGGGACCCGATCGAGAAGCCACACTACCCCTCGTCGGCTTGGAAATTGACCTTATTAACCTCATGATTACCCTCCGCAGTCATTCTCTACGAATCCCACCCGAAGAAGCTGAGAAGCTCCTGATAGAGGTCGAACACCGGTTACCCCTCACTCTCTGCAGAACAGCGATGCAAGCGAAAACTATGGAAGACATAGTACGCATCCTAAAGGAGGGATTGTATTCTAAACAACTCACCAAAGGCTTGGAGGCTTACGAGCAACACGGTAGTCTTCATGCCTTCGAATTCGTCTTCCACCAGCACATCCGCAGAGCCAGCGTCGACGTAATGCTAGGCTATCCATTCCATTTTGGTATCATACTCGGATATCTTAACCTCAAGTGGTACGAGACGCTAAACCTCAAAGCCGTTATGCACGGCAAGGCAGAGAACCTCGACCCCAGCCTTATACGGCGAACCATCATCTTATAACTAAACCATCATTCCTAGGAAAGCTTAATTGGTGGCACTGGCGTCAGGCTTCAATATGGGCCAGAAGTATCTTCTTTTTGATGAAAACCTAGGCACATCACCTAAAACACTTAGCGGGCAGCTATACCGGCTGCTCGAAAAGCGCGGGTGGGTTTGTAAATCCGTCCACGACTTTCCAGATCTTCCTGGGCAATCCGACGAGCAAATCATAGCCTTTGCTAAAGAGAATGGCTACGCGCTTTTGACCATGGACAAGCGTGCAGCCTACCTAGCCCTGAAGCACTGTGTCGAAATCTATCTCATCCTTCATGAGAAGCATACTAATGAAACGGGTGAAACAGAGGAGTTTACGGTCGTCCGCCTCAAACCTTTTGCTAGCGTTCAAGCCCAAACCAGCTACCAAGCCAAGTTATCCAAGGATGAACCATGAACGATGCCCAACTCTTCTTCCAGAAATCAATGTAGTATGTGCAGCCAACCATCGATTATCACGCGCCCCTATTCAGGGGAAGTTCTCTGCGAGCAGTGTTTTCGTGCCTCCATCGAATCAAAAGTTCGCGAGGCTATCTCCAAATGGAAGATGCTGCAGCGCACAGACCGAATAGCTGTAGCCTTCTCTGGCGGGAAAGACAGCACAGCACTCCTCTCAGCCTTGGTCGAAAACCAGCGGAGATTCCCTGAAAGCGAGATTATAGCTATCACACTTGAGGAGGGTATTGCCACAGCAAGTGATCGCATGCAAACTGTGCGAACTGTCACACAGATACTTGGCGTTGAGCACGTCATCTCTTCTTATCAAGAGTTGTATTCAGTAACCATGGATGAAATAGCCGAACTCGTTCATTCAACAGAATTTCCATATGCGCCTTGCGCTTATTGCGGAGTCATGCGGCGACAGGGATTGAACATCCTCGCTAGAAACATTGGCGCAGACAAACTTGCCATAGGACACAACCTTGATGATGAAGTGCAATCAATGTTGATGAACTTGATTCGTGGAGATGTCAAGCGCCTTTCCCGGCTAGCCCCCACCCAGAAAAACTCACCAGTCGAGCTCGTTCCACGCATTAAACCGCTCTATCACATCCTAGAACAAGAAATCGCTCTATACGCTAAAGGTTTGAATCTCCCCTACTACAAATGTCCCTGCACCTATGGCGAGGAATCACTTCGAACCGAAATCCGGCAATGGCTGAACGAATTCGAAGCACGTCACCCAGGAACAAAATACAACCTCTACGCCACCATATCTAGGATTATCAGTCTCCACCAAGATGAAGAGACACCACCATTTCAGGAATGCCAAATCTGCGGTGAACCCACATCACGCCCTGTATGCGCTGTTTGCGAAGCTCTCACTCGATTGGGCTTAGAACCCAGAAACCACTGATTAAGAAGAAGAATGGATTTTTCTGGGACTTTGTAGTCGTATCATACTCTCATAATCAGCATGAACGCGACCAGTAGCGTATAAATCGCCAAGGCCTCAGCGAGTACTACAGGCACCATGGATTTGCTGAACACTTCGGGCTTACCGACCATCGCGCCAATCATCGCTGCACCAGCCCATCCAATAGCTACACCAGCAACCAATGCACCAATACCAATTGTCAGTGCGGCGGATAATCCAATCATCGCGGTACCAATCACCACAACGTCCAAGCGCATCACAAGCATGAAAGAAGCCAATAATCCGTATATCCCAAGAGCTTCAGCGAGTACAACTGATACTAGCCCTTTACTGAAGGATTCAGGAGCAGCCCGCAAGCTAGAGCATAGCGCGGCACCTCCATACCCGATTCCCACTCCGCCACCAATGGCGGCCAGTGCGATGGATAATCCCGAAGCAATAGATAGCCAGCCAGCAGCATATGGGTCGGGGAGAGCTGTTGCACCTTCAATCCTCATTACCACCATGAAGCCAATCAAGAGTCCGTATATGCCTAGTGCTTCAGCGAGCACTACCGATACAAGGCCTTTACTGAAGGACTCGGGATTTTCAGCGACAGCCCGGCTCAGCGATTCACCAGCTAAGGCAATACCAAATCCTGCCCCGATACAGGATAAGCCGATGGCTAACCCTGCTCCAAGGCCCATGAAGCCCTGACTCATATCGGTAACCTGATCTAG
>CBDVBC010000307.1:0-3043 GCA_965372125.1 Candidatus Hermodarchaeota archaeon
TATATTAATAACTATAACCTGACTTCATTCTTAAAGTAATACATTCCTACCGTCATACAAAAGTTGAGTAATGATAGTGTAACCCACTTCTACTTGCTAATATTCTCTAGCAAAATCTGCTTAGCCGTTTCCTCAACCACATCAACTACGAATTCTTTGTAAAGCCTGCAAAACCTCTTTGGTTCATGAAATTGTTTGTCCATAAGTCTCTTTGGTCCCAAATGGATGATTATGACCCAATGACCGTATTTGGCCATACTTTGGCGATCTTGCTTGACCACTCTACCTTCTTCTTTCGCAGTGGATAGTAACATGTTTTCAGGCTCTTTAGGAATTAGATATTTGGTTATTCCATTTTCCTTCTGTCGAGTGTTTCTGATCATTACAGGTACTACATGTAAGTGGTGGCGGTGAATCAGCATATCACGGAGACTGACAAATTGCTTGTACTTAACATATCGTGGATGAGAGTAGATGATTTCATGTACTCTTGGCGCATGCTTTGCGAGGCTCTTTCTGAACTCCTTGCTGGTGAAATCAAGTTTGCCTCTTTCCTCTTCTAAATCCCACACAATCTTGATTAGCCAGGCAACATTATCACAAATCGACTTGATTAGGGATACAAACTTCGTGAAGTGGTATCCTAGCAGGAATTGGATGTCATTCCCTGGTTCTAAATCCAAGAGTTTCCCGATGATGTATTCAGCGAATCTCAATTCCTTTAGTTTGACGAGAGTAGAATGTGCATAATCGAGAACGTACTTTGCTTTGAGAGCCGTATAAAACGTATCATCAGCTACTTTATTCCACAGATTAAATAAAGATGGTACTGTTTCCTGAGTGAGCTCTGACCAAATAGTGAACCCAAGATTAGCAGTTGATTTCACCTTACCTCGATGACGTATCACCAAACGAGGAACCTTGTAAATTATATTTGGATCACTAAAACTCTCGCGTAAATAATCCTCTAGCTCGAAATCACGAACCACTGCATCCAGAAGTGATAACCTAAACTCTTGAATTCGCTCTTCAATCCTTTCTTTCATAAAACGTAGATGCGTCTTACGCTCTTGAGGATCTGTCAATTCCCTTATGCCATATGTCTTACCTACAGCGGATAACCCAAGGTGCATCGAGCCGATTCTAAATCCTAAAGCGAAGTGCTGGTCGCTTTCAGAAAGTGTTAAATCAACATATCTTGGAACCAACGACTTCGCAAACGCTAATAATTCCTCCAGCAAGGAAACACATCCAAAAATCTAGCAATTCCTATTAGACGTTACTCTTTACGAACAAAGTTAGTAGAGTTCTTTAAGGATTCTACGACAAAGAAGTTAGGGAAGATAGACATCAGGATAGCTGTGTAAATCGGTATCCGCTAAGTGGTGTTATGTGGATTAATTTCAGAATCGAGTGTAACAGTTCAGTTCAACATCGCCTTCACAGAGCAATCAAATCATCTGTTCGAAGCTGGCAAAAGACTGGAATAATTCAGGGCGCAATATTGACGTATCACTACACTTCACCTCCAAGACCGAATGACTCACTCTATATCTGCTTAGATATCCCAACCGTCACAGTGCCATCTACGAGAACTGAGATATTGCCCAATGAAACTGCCCGTAGCATTCCTACAATAGTAACCAACACTATTCAAAGAATCTGCACAGAGGAGAAACTCTCTGTAACTAGAAGTATACAAATTCAAGACTACGAATTCGTGGCGCAACAGGCAAAGCGAAGAACAGAATCACAAGGCAAATCCTATTACGGAGGCGCCCCAGTTGAAGAAATCATTCGCCTTGCCACAGTTGGAACAGAAATAGCGCTGGTAATTCTAGACGAGAGGGGAGACCAAGATCGACCGATCCCTTACGAACCCAGTTTGCATCAACGACTTGAGAGAATGATAGCCAAACGATTGGGAAAGAACTACCCATTGATCAAGTTAGCACGACATTTCATCAGAAACCCATTACCGCTAGAACAGCCAAGCTGGGCTTTCCACGGTTACCTGTAGCAGTATGAGAAAAGGGAATTTCATCGAAAGGCGACAAGGAATAGAACGGGACAGAGTAGTTTCACTAATTATCAGAACAGCACACCTTAAACCCAAACCTTACGCAAACTCATAGCATCCTTTACCTCACCTGAAAAGAAAAGCAAACCCTAGAGAGAAACAAAATTTAATCCCTTCCTCTCTAACTCGGTAACAACCTTCCCTACCATGTCAAGATGACGCTTCAAACCCCTAACAAGCTCGTCCCTTTTACGCTTATCGTCAGGAGGAGCAAGCAACGCCCAGCGAACAGCATCCACTGTCTTCTTCGTACGAGCAAACCATTGCACTGAAACCCGGCCAGACTTCTCGTACAGACTGATGAGTGTCGGGCGTTTCATGATATTTATACCAAGATCTAGGCAAACATGAACTTCGCCCTCTAGAAGGCGGCAGGGATAATCCTGTACGCACTGCTTCAACCGCTCCGCTGTAGCAACTACTTTTGGGTCTCCAGATAGTCTAAGCCTCTTTAGCTCGGCCCAAGACATTTTCCGAATCCTCACTGATTTCTCAGGGTCCCCAAAATGTTCAACTCTAGCTTTGGCAAAGCGACGGAGAAACTCCTTATCCTCAGCGGAAATCAAAGGCTTGAATCCATAACTCTCTGTCTTGACTCCCGCATCAAAAACAAGAGAACGCGTCCATGACAGCTGAACCCGATTCTCTTCAGGTAAAACAGTGACACAACCTTCTTCTGGAATAAGTTGTGAAAGATAGGCGCATCGCGCTTCGTGGCTACCATGGATGATGTAACCGGGCAGCTCAGGATTGAGAATCGTCTTGTCACCGACAGGCATACCCCACTGCTCCAAAAGACGCCCCACTACCACTGGAAACCCTAGGGCAACAGTATCGTTACCACGGTTAGTCATACTGGTTTGGACATTACCCAACTCGGAGAAAATCTCCAGCACCCGCTGCCTTCGAGCAATATCCCCCTCCGTGTAAGAGGGATGCCGGCTTGAAGGAAGATGACCATCA
>CBDVBC010000308.1:0-3028 GCA_965372125.1 Candidatus Hermodarchaeota archaeon
GTTGAGTTTGATTTCTTGAGGATGAGGGATTGCCTCCAAATCGATTACTGCGCCCTTACGGGCATACTCGAGAAGCAATAGTATTGTGCCAATGATGCCACCGTTGCTGAGATCCTTTGAAGCGTGTAGAAGCCCCTGCTGCCCTAATACCCTCATCACTTCGTAACGGTGTAGCAGCTCCTCCGACTCTTTTTGTGTTGTTGTATCCCAGCCCAGAGGGTAATTTGGTGAAATCCGTCCCTCTAAATCGACTGCTAGAATCAAGCTATCTCCTGTTTGAGCGCCACCCGCACTAATATAGGCATTACGCGGAACGACTCCACAGATTGATGCGCTCACCGCATCGGCTGTGGCATCGGGCGTTGTATGGCCTCGTACGACTTCCACGCGGAATTTTCTGCCTGCCTCGCAGATGCCTCGCATGAACTCTGCTCCCACCTCTATCTTGGAGAAAGCTACGTTCACCATCGCTGCAATAGGTCGACCTCCAGCGGCGTAAATGTCATTCACGTTCACCAAGATTGACGCGTACCCTGCGACAAAGGGGTTTGATGCCGCTAGCTCAGGCACAATTGCGTCAGTGGTAAGTAAGACAATGTTATCGCCGCCTAGATCAATAGCTGCCGCATCCTCTCCAATCCCGGAAAGGACGTGGGGGCACTGGAAACCCTCTTTGCGTAGAATCGTCACAAGCTTACCGATGGGCTGCTTCCGACGCAGTCCCCAGTAATCACGTACTTCTGCTACAAGCTGCTTCAATCTGCCTGTCATCGAATATACTGCTCCGTTAAAGGGATGGAACAAAGCCTAGCTGTAAAACTTTACGCTTCCCACTGGGTTCTGCTGCTCGCGTTATTTCTTCTCTCTTCTCAACCAACTATCGTGAATCCATCAAAGACCAAGCTCGGAATGGTGACACCCCAGGGAGTTCGCTCGATGTTGCTACCGACTCCACGTAGTTGCTCAAGTCCCTTGTAGAAGCTGCCTGAAACAGAGACAGGTTGAATCGCTCCTCTCTTCTCTCCGTTCTCGATAAGGAAGGCACAGGCTGCTACCGCTGAAAACTCGCCAGTGGATACATTGCTGTGGAAGATGCCAGCTGGCATGTCTACAATCATTATGGCCTTTCCATCTATTGACGCAATTAGCTCCTCTTCGCTCTTAGTGCCTGGGACAACCTCAAGGGAACTCGAGGAGATCCCTGGCGACGATTCAAAGGGTAGGGTCGCTCCAAAAGGTCCACCACCCCGCGAGCAATTACCAGTAGAATCTGTTTCGAAGACCCTCGAATAGTAACTGTCGAACAGGAAGTTCTTCAATTCACCTTGCTGGATTATTGGTGTTTTTCCTTGGGGGTACCCTTCAGCGTCAACAGCATGTGTTCCAAGGCTCACTGGGTTCTGACCATCGTCTAGAACTGTGAATCCTGAATCCGCGATTTTGTCTCCGATACGCTCAGAGATGGGGGAGAGTCCCTCCACAACCGCCCGACCATTCGCTGACTGAGCTAGGCTTGATAAGACGTAGGAGGCGGCTGCCTTTGGAATCCAAAGAGTAGGCATCTCCGCTGTTATGTCCAGCTTCTTTGCACCGAGAAGGCTAGTAGCCTCTTTGGCGGCTTTTTCACCCACTCCTTCTATGTCAAACACTCGTTCTCTCGTGACGTCGTATGTGTATGCTGCTCGCCGCTCATCGCCTTTCATTGCCATAGCATAGGCTTGACAGTAATTTGAGGCTGATGCAGATGCTCTCTGCACACCTCGCGTATTCCCTATGGCGAATCCTCCCCAATCAACTCCGCATTCCGATTGGGCCATAATTTTCTCGCCAGCACTTCTTGCATTCTCTGCTAGCTGTTTTGCAGCACTTACTAGGTCCTCGGTGCTAAGGCTCAAGATTTCTGTAGTGAAAACTCCCTCCTTACCTTGACGCATTGGATCAAGGAACCCTTGAAATCGTTCGTCCTTGACAGAAACTGCCTTCAAACTGGAGACAGCCTCCTTAATACTTAGTCTAATCCGTTCTGCTGAAATCCCGCTTGAAGAGGAAAAACTTACGCACTGGTCTTTGGCTACACGTACAGCGTTCCCTGCCACAATGCCATCGTTTGCCTTCACCTTTCCTTGACTGATGTCAACGCTGGATTTGTGTCGGTGCAAAAGGTAAATTTCGAATTCAGCAGTGCTGTCTACTGACCGAGCAAACTTGAGACCCGAATCCACCTCAGCTAGTAAAGCATCCTTGAGTTTTTCATATTCCATCAAAAACCACCTCACACTAGGTTAAGCTTTACCTCCAAACCTAACATCTGCGACCACCATTTTGGGACCACCTAGTCCACAGGGCAAGGGAAACTGCCCTTCCTTTCCACAACCACCAAAATATCCGCCAGTTAACAACAGGTCCTTTGTACAACCTTCCACCTTGTTGAGAAACTGCAAAATATTTCCTGACAGGGAGACTTCTCGGAGCGGATGTTGGATTTCTCCGCCCTCTACCCAATAGCCTCGAAAAGCCTTGAACAAGAAGCTGCCATCGCCCTCAACTTGGCCGCCAGCGGTTTGGATGGCATAGACGCCTGTTCCAAGGTTTTCAAGTGCCTCTTCTTCTGTCAAATCGCCTGGCTTGAAATAGGTGTTAGTCATTCGCGGAATAGGTCCGAAGGCGTAGTGGACTGCCCTGCTGTTACCTGTTGGCTCCGCTTTAAGGTGCTTAGCAGTTCCTCGGTCTTGTAAGTAGTGCTTGAGAACCCCTTTCTCGAGAACAACCGTTTCGCTAGCTGGTGTGCCCTGATCATCGTAGGGAATCCATAAGCCACCATACTTGGCGATATCGGGGGTCCCCTCATCAATAATGGTAGTGTGTTCTGTTCCTAGGCGTTCCCCGATTTTTCCAGAGATTGGGGACATCCCTGTAACGATAAAATCCGCTTCACTCAGGTGGCCAAAAGACTCGTGTGCTAAAACCCCTGCTAGCCTGTTTTCTACCAAAGCTCGGAATTCACCCGCTGGACAAGGCTTTGCCTTGA
>CBDVBC010000309.1:0-3020 GCA_965372125.1 Candidatus Hermodarchaeota archaeon
GATCATCTAGCTCACAGGTAAGCGTGTCACCCTTGTAAAGCACCTGCACTTCTAGGCAACCATCCCGGAACACAGTGATACCCTTACAGCCCAGCTCCCACGCCAACAAATAGATACCCTTGATATCCTCTGGCGTCGCAGAATTAGGCAGATTACAAGTATTATGGGACACGATTCCGTTTACCAGATATGTATGAGATCCTTCAACTTCGATATCGTATAACGGTAATATTCCCAAGTCTGTCACCGAGGCAACTTTTTCAACAGCTGAAAATACTTTCAGACCAAGAGCTTCAGCGACAGTATTCCAGCAGTAATTCCTTCCTGATTGTTTTAACCAACGGAGATTGGTATATCGTTTGTCCGAAGATGGCAGCTTAAGAGACAAAACCTCGCTAGGGTCAATTAATACCAGGTATTTCTTGTTGTGTGGCTCAGCTCTTTTATGGGACTCAATTGGACTAATAATATTTTGCAGTTCATTGCTTATCTCAACTGAATAAGATATACCATAACCCTTGACAAGTTTTCTACCCTGATAAACAAGAGGTAACCCGAAACTACGTAAAACTTCGGCAAGCTCGTAAGCTAATCGCTTTGACATTCCAGCGTAAACTACAAGCCCTCTTCCCCTCTTGATGTATCCGTCCAACGTCACTCCATTTACAAATGCAGTCTTCTCTTCTAGACTTCCTTCTAGAATCTGCTTCGGAACATGTTTTCCTCTTGCCTTCTCTCCTATCACGCTTTGAACGAATCTTACAAGTACTCTGGAAGTTACAGCATGAGTGATTACACCTGTTCGTTTGTCGGTGTATTTCACAGGCACCTCACCAAATATCGTCTCAGTTAGTGAATCAAATAAATCTCCAACAGACCGATTCTTTTCGAATAAGCGCACACTTCCATTTGCTTCTGCGGTGTTGCCGTCAGCAGCCATCATCCCTAACCAAAGTGCCAAATCTTCGTCCATTTTCTCAGGAATGGGTATTCGTCTAGCATTAGTTCTGAATTTATAATCAAATTGTATTGGTTTTCCTCCCTCAGTATGAATAGGCGTGGATCGATGACGGACAAGCACAAGGTTATCCTTCTGCAATTCACCAAGCGTCTTCCACCCTTTTGGTGTCAGCACTCTATGAGTAGATGTTGCACCAATCAGATATGAACCATTTCTAAGGCGCACTTCGGTAGATGGTACTCTACCAGCACTGTAATGACGCAAGACATCACGGAGCTGTCCGCCGTTTCCATCAACAACTCGAAGACTGGGTAACGCAGAGGCAAACTGGTCCCTACCACTAGCAAACCCACACTCCTTTACCCTCAACAAACCTGTATCAGTTCTCAAGAGGGTATCTTCATGTAGACATTTCGATACAGCATTATCAACGTGTTCTTGGAAGGCTGCCTGCATTTTCACATGCTGCGCTGGGCTGATTTCGTGGGCGGTCTTGAATAGGGCTTTCATCTTGACGGGGATGTTGTCGATTTGCTGCACTGACCCGGTCTTGGCGATTTCCTTCGCAAGTGCTTCATCCCAGAACTCCTGCTCCTTGGCTAATTGCTCAAAGTACTTGTTGGTCTCGTGGAGCTGAACACCCTCGGCGAGAACCCGAACATAGGATATTCCGAAGAGCGGCTCAATACCACTTGAGGTCCCCGCGATTATTCCGATGCTGCCAGTGGGGGCAATCGTGTTTAAGGTGGCGTTGCGTCGATACTTTGCGCGAATCTTGCTCTGTCCCTTCAGCTCAAAGTTGCCACGGAGTTTCGCCAGCTTTGCTGATGCTTTACGAGACCGCTCTTTGACAAAACCCATTATGTCCCGCGCCCACTGAAGACCCTCCTCTGAGTCATAGGCAACACCCAGCTGGATTAACATCTCAGCAAAGCCCATGATTCCCAACCCGATCTTCCGGCCAGCCTTCGCCTTAATATCAATCTCGTTAAAGGGATACTTGTTCGCATCAATAACATTATCCAGAAACCTAACCCCGAGCTCGACAATCTCACCAAGATGCTTATAGTCTATTTTCCCATCTTTCACAAACCTGGAGAGGTTGATGCTACCAAGAACACAGCACTCGTGGCCCAAAAGTGGGACCTCGCCGCATGGATTTGTTGCTTCGATTTCTTCTCCTTTGAGTGGGTGGGCTTGGTTGATTCGGTCGATGTAGAGGATTCCGGGGTCGCCGGTTAGCCAGGCGTAGTGGGCGATTTGCTCAAAGACGAAGCGGGCGGAGAGTTTCCCGGTGGGTTTGCTGGTGTGAGGGTCGATGAGCTCGTATTCCTCATCCGCGAAGTAGGCTTCCATGAACTTGTCGGTTATGGCGATGCTGATGTTGAAGTTCCTGTAGGAGACCTTGTCCGCCTTGCAGCGGATGAACTCCAGAATGTCAGGATGGTCAACCCGGAGCACACCCATATTAGCGCCCCTCCTTTTGTTGTGTACTAGAAATCCGTTTGCTACATACTCGGAACCAACTACTTCGATATCGCCTGTGTAGGCTTCTTTTTGCTCAATATCCGTTATACGGACGTATACAAAGTCGTCTCTCATTACTTCATCAGTCAACAGCGGCTTCAGTTCTTCCATCTTTTCAGTTAAAGAGAGTAAACGCTGGCGATGAGGGTGCCTTTCACCCCGTATGTAACGAGTCAACTCTCTGCCTATTTTTGGATTAGAAGAACGGGGACCACGGTTTTTTCCACTACCTCTACCTGGAGGTGTGTAATAGCGGCTGATTAAGGCACCAGCGTAAGGGATTGGGTCACTTAGGGCACCGCTGGCTTTCTTAATGCGGTTCGTAAATATCCTTCTTTTTCTTTCGCTCTTGAAGCCTATTAATTCTGAAAACAACAGCACACTTGGTCTATGGGTGATTTTTAGAACGTGTAGAGGGTTAGAGCCATAAGCGCCGCTTCTATCAGTAGTCGTGTGTATGCTTGAAATAATTCCTAAAGTTAGCAAAAGCAGTTGTGTTTGTTTGATTAATTTCTCAGAACAACTATGTAGC
>CBDVBC010000310.1:0-3013 GCA_965372125.1 Candidatus Hermodarchaeota archaeon
GTCTGGCGTCGGAGGCTCTGTAGGCGGCGTATCATTGTATCCACCGAGTTTATCCTTGATACTCCCAGCGGTACACGCTCATTCTCTGCCAATTCGATAGCCAGGTAATCGATTTGTTCTACGCCATGATATACTAAAAGGCTTGGCTTCGCTTCACTTTGCAGGGTTATTAAGGGTGAACGGCCTGTCGACACGTTCGTAATCACTAGCGCCCGTTCCATGGATGCCCAAAATAACTTGAGATATCCTTCACTAGATAACGTTTGGAGGGCAAGGCTATTATCTGCAACGATATATCCCTTCAACTCTCGGTTGGGGAGGAGGTCTTCGCAGGCGAAGACATCCGCTCGAATGGTTTCAAGGAACACTTTAGCATCGATCGCTTGGTGGAATTCGCTGATATCTTTGATGATGTTTGTCGGAATCTCGACGCTCATTAATCGTTGAAACGCATTCACTACTTGGCTATCGTTCCGTGAATCAAGGGCGATAATTGCCTCGACGAACCGCTTGATTGTTCTAGCACCCGGTGATTGGCGCCTTCCACTCTCATAATCGCTGATCACTGAAGGCGAGATTCCTAGGGACTCGGCGAGGAGTATTTGTGGAATGTGGAATAATTCTCGCCATTTACGCATAACTCGACCGGGATTCTCGGAGAGAGATATGTCGCCTGCCATTAATCGTTTCAAACGTGTAACGGATTGCATTGGATTAACACTCGAGGAGGGGTAGCGTAAGCGTATTCGCACTAGTATTACAAGATTGGCTTGCAGGTCGTTTGGCATAATAAAGTTACGCAACTACGTTAGCTGACGAATAATTAAAAGAAAATATGAGAAAAACGGAAGTAGTTGAATCGTGCTAAATAGTTGGTGGGCCGACGGGGATTTGAACCCCGGATCTCACGGACCCGAACCGCGAATCTTACCGTGCTAGACCATCGGCCCGTACCACGCTTTTTTCTATTCTTTTTATCTTAAGTCTTTCCTCACTATTAACCGATTTTCTATTCATTATCTCTCTGTGCGTCTCATTCGACTGGGCAGTTCGCTGGGGCGGGGAACTCAAACGACGCTATGTTTTTAATGATGAAAGAAGTGAAATGAGTGTGATGAAGGAAGAAATCTTTAGTGCAATAGAGGAAGTGAAGCGCGAACGTGGTATTTCAGGATCAACACTTGTCACACTGAACAGGCTTTGCGGTGAAAGGTTCTGGAGGGCAATTAAGGCTGTTACATCTTCTCTTGTGAAGAGGTATCTTTTCGAGCCTAGCAATCGTGAGGTCTGGGTCGTCGTTGGAAAGAACCGCGACTATATTGTTAGTGATTTCTACTGCGACTGCGATGACTTCTACTTCAAGGTAGTCATCAAAAGGCGCGCAAAATCCTGTTACCACATTTTAGCGAAGCTTTTAGCGGAGGCACTTGAAGTTTTTTCTGATATCCGCATCGGTGACGAAATGTACGATACCTTGCGCGAAGAATGGCAGATTCTTCCCCAAAGACGTTAGTCAATCTTAGCACACGCAATTTAGCTTAGAAACAGTTAAAAGACGCAGGAAGGCAAGACAGGTCACCAAAATGAGTGTATTCTTCCAGTTCTACCTTATTACCACAGTTGGCTTGAGTATTATTGCTGCAATTCTGATTATAGTCTATCATATTCTCGTTGGCCGTGAGGATCAGTAAGTATCATCTTTCATCCTGGGCTAGTATACTCAGTCCTATGTTTTGAATTGGTTTTGGCGATTGTTTTTAAATTGGGTTTTTAAAGTAGTGTGAAATAAGAGCATTAGAGGCTAGCAAGAATGTCGCTCAAACTGGATGATATCATTGAGCTTATCGTCACCAAGTCAGGAAAAACAAAAGACGAAGTAATTAAGCTGATTGACGCGAAACGGAAAGAGCTTGATGGTTATGTTACGGATGAGGGAGCAGCATCCCTTGTAGCTCGCGAGTTAGACCTTGACCTCTTTGAGAAGCAATCAGCTCCAGAACTGAAGCTTTCAGTGCGTGACTTGGTATCTGGGATGACTGGTGTTTCATTAAATCTAAAGGTTCTACGCGTCTACCCTGTCAGAACATTCACACGAAAACAAGGGGGAGAAGGAAAAGTAGCGAACCTACTATGCTCAGACGCAACAGGGTCCATTCGCCTGACGATGTGGTCACAACACACAAAAGCGATTGAAAACCGTGAAATCGAAGAGGGCGATATCATTAGAGTGATTAATTGTCGAGTGAAAACAGGTCTACGAGAACAGCTTGAAATCCACCTAGGAGTGGGTAGTCGTGTAATGCTGAAACCTCCAGACGTGGATTCAACAGACTTCCCCGAAGTCGCCTTAAAGTTTACAAAAATCGCAGCTCTAAGAGAGGGGATGAGCGATGTTCATGTTCAGGGTACCATAAAAGCGAAGTTTCGTAAAACCACGTTTAGTCGAGGCGAAGCTGAAGGGGTTGTGGCAAACCTCTCTTTCGGAGATGCGACAGGAGAAACAAGGCTAGTGCTCTGGGATGAACAAGCCGAATGGTTTGATAAGCTTGAAATTGATGATATAATTCGGATAGAGAGTGGCTATGTCCGCCTTGACCGAAGCAAGGTCCCAGAACTCCACGTGGGGAGAAGGGGCCGGATAACTCGTCACGGCGCCGCGACCGTTGAACGATCTGGCACATCACCTGCCAGAATGTTATCCCTTAAGGATGTCAAGGCAGGTGATTATGTAACAGCAGTAGGCGTTATTGTAGTTTCCAATCAAGGGGTTAGCACATTTGTACGAAAAGATGGCAGCGAAGGGAAACGCCTCGTCCTCATTCTTGCGGATGGAACTGGTCAGGTTCGAGCAGTCGCTTGGGGATCCGCCGCGGACGACCTTGCTGATTTAACCGAAGGTACATTACTAAAGCTAGAAAACGTTGGATGCAGAGTAGGTCTCCGCGAAGAACTAGAATTGCACATAAATAAGTGGACCAAGGTCAAGCGGAATCCACCAGGTCTTGAAATCGAA
>CBDVBC010000311.1:0-3013 GCA_965372125.1 Candidatus Hermodarchaeota archaeon
GTAGTTCGCCCATATATCTTTTGAGCTGTTACTTAAAAAACGCCAGCAGTTGACAAACCTCTAATTCTCTCCTTATCCCTTCAATGAAAACACATTTAGGCAAATGGGGAGAGATTTTGTTGATTCGGGTAGTTAGAAGAAGGTTCGAATCACGATTACCCACCATACTTCCCCCGTCACATCTCCTCTCACCAGAATTTATGGGTGATAAGTGCTGCCTCGTAGTGATAAGGAATCAAAAAGTAAACCCCCATCCCCAGCTCGGATGTTTAAGGTGTTTGCCGATAAGATGCCGCAGGGTATCGTCGTTATCAAGGGGGAAGATATCCTATATCTTAACACCTCGCTGGCAAGAATAATCGGTTATCCTCTGCGGGAAGTCCGTAACTGGTCACTCGAAGCTTTTCTAGCCCTAGTTTTAGAGGAGGAACGACGTGAGCTCAAAAACAAGTTCCAGAACGCTCTTGGGGGTAAGGGTAAAACTCGTCCCTACGAGGTGAGGATTACTGATAAGAAAGGACGGGTTCGCTGGTTACAGGTCATCCCTAAACTAGTCAAGGTTCAAGGCGAACCGGCGATTCTCGTAACAGTTACAGATGTAACCGGATATAAACAGACAGAGCAGGCACTCCGAGACTCCGAATCAAAATACCGGACCTTCCTAGAGCACTTCCAGGGTATCGCTTACAGGTCCAGCGTAGGTGGTATCCCGGTCTTCTTCCACGGTGCCGTTAAAGCCATTACAGGTTACTCGGAAAGAGACTTTGTTTCAGGCCGAGTGTTATGGCAGGACATCATTCTTCCTGAAGACTGGATTCTGATACAAAAAGATTGGAAGCGGATTGGATCAGTACCTGGGTCAGCCTGTGAGCGCGAGTACCGTATCATCCGCAAGGATGGGGGGATCCGCTGGCTCCTTGAATTCAACCGTAACATCAGCGATGAGTCAGGAAAAGTCGTTGGTGTGGAAGGACACTTCTACGATATTACAGAAAGAAAAGAGGCAGAGGAGGCACGCCACGAATCCGAAACCAGATATCGAACAATAGTCGCGATTTCACCGGATGCTATATTCCTCACAGACCTCGCTGGGAAAATTCTCATAGTCAACCCCCAAAGTATTGATTTGTTTGGGTGTAAGTCAGAGGCTGAGCTGTTGGGAAGACGCGCTATAGAGTTTGTACTGCCAAAGGATAGGCAGCTGATTATTGAAAGCCTGCAGAGAGCAATAAAGGAGGGAAGAAAAACAAACATTGAGTATACTCTTCTCCGCCAGGATGGCACCACCAAACTGGTAGATGCGAGTGCTTCCGTTATAATCGGACCAGACGGCCAACCCCAGGCCCTTATGGGGATACTTCGAGACATCACAGAGCAGAAACTGGCAGAAAAGGCCTTAAGTGAATCTGAAGCCAAGTACCGCGCACTAGTGGAGCAATCCCTCCAAGGAATATTAGTCACACAGGGAACACCGCTACGCATCGTCTATGCCAACACCGCCTTTCAGGTAATCATCGGCTACAAGCTAGATGAACTACTTGCCCTAAAGAAGGGCGAAATGGATCAACTGATTTACCCTGCGGACAGGGCACTAACCTTGGGACGTGCAGCGAAACGACTGAAAGGAGAGCCGGTGCCACAGAGATACGAGTACCGTGTAATCCACAAAAGCGGTGCAATACGATGGGTGCGGAACTACGCGAGTCTAATCGAATATGAAGGTCAGCCTGCTATCCAATCAGCCATTGCTGACATCACCGAGCGTAAACAGGCAGAGCTAGCACTCCAGGAATCTGAGGAGAAATACAGCAACCTATTCCAATACTTCCACGATGCAATTTTCCTGCATGATCTGGAGGGCAACATTCTTGACATTAACCAGCAGGTAATCGACCAGCTGGGTTATACACGGGCGGAGCTGCTGAAAATGAGGATAACTGATTTGCATCCACCTGACGCGCTGGAAGCTTACCATGATGCTTTTGATAAGATTGTTCGAGAAGGCTCCGTACACTTTGAGATAGAGTTCAAACGGAAGAATGGCGAGGTATTCCCAGTAGAGGTCTCCTCTAGTCTCTTCAACATCGGTGGACAAAAAGTGGTCCAGGGAATTGCCCGGGATATCACCGAACGAAAACAGGCAGAGCAAGCGCTACAAAAGAGTGAGAACCGGTTCAGAGGAATAGCTGAAAACATGGATGATGCCCTCATCATCCGTGAACAAGAAGATGTCGTCTATGTCAATGATAGGGCCTGTGAAATTTTCGGATATCCTCGAGAGGAATTGTTGACCAAGTCGACCAAGGATCTCTGTGCTCCAGAAGAGCGAGGCCGACTCCAAGCCTTCATCAAAGAATTGAAACGAAAAGGAGGGGGATCAGCCGAACTTGAGCTGCGTGTAATCCACAAGGATGGATCCAGCAGGTTTCTCCATTACCGCTTCTCTGTCCGTATGGAGGAGGGAAAGGTCATTCATTTCGTGATAGCCAATGATATTACCAAACGCAAGCTCGCAGAGCAGGCATTACTGGAATCTGAGACGAAGTATCGGTCCTTGGTCGACAACTCCCTACAAGGCATAGTAATCCTCCAAGGCACTCCTCCTCGGATCGTTTTTGCTAACCCTGAAGCAGCAAGGATGCTAGGGTACAGCCCAGAGGAGCTACAATCCCTCTCTAGCCTTGACTTTGTTAACCTACTCCACCCTGATGACCGGGCGATTACCCTCGAACGAACAAGAGAAATTATCGAAGGGTCTCTAGAGACTTCACAAACCTCCTATGGTCCACGTGAAATTCAAATGCTCCACAGAGACAAAACACCGCGCTGGGTGGAGCTATTCGCACACCGCGTCGAATATCAGGGAGCACCAGCACTACAAACAATGGCTATTGATATCACCGAACGAAAGGAGGCAGAGCTAGCCTTGAAGGCTTCAGAGGAGAAGTTCCGAGCCCTAGTCGAAGAACTCGACGACTGGGTTTTCGAGATGGATGCTACAGGTTGCCTTACA
>CBDVBC010000312.1:0-2997 GCA_965372125.1 Candidatus Hermodarchaeota archaeon
GTTGGAGAAAGCAAAGATTTTTGATAAACTCGCGGAATTGGATTGGTGAACAGAGATGACGGATGTACAACTGCGCTATGGTAAAGGGCATATCACTCTCAAGATTCCAGAGCAAAACCTAGCCCAGGTAGTTCAACCTCGAAAAGAGAATGCATCCAAAGATATCTCTGGTACTGTACGTCAAGCTCTTGACAATCCTCTTGGGCTTACTCTAACAGAAGCCATTACCAATCATCGTGTTTGTGTACTCATTGAAGATGGTACTCGTGCTGAACCTCACGAAGTGCTTATAGAGGAGCTGGCAAGGCAGTTAGGTGCTGCCAAGGAACTAACCTTCATAATTACGACTGGTTCTCATAAAGTCGATAGTCCACGAAACCGGCAAATCACGCAAGCAATTAAGGATAGTTGCCAGCGCCATAACCTACATGATTATCAAATACATGTTCATGATGCCTTAGAATCCCCTTGCACCACTATAGGTACAACAAACCGAGGTACTGCAGTGAGCGTGAACAATGTTGCATTGGGCCAAGATGCCTTTGTTGTCGCCGCCGACATGAAGAACCATTACTTCGCTGGATATTCAAACGCTCTCAAGAATTTCCTACCAGGTATCTGCGGCTATGCCTCTATTGAAGCGAATCATTCCCTAGCACTCGAATCAGACTCCACCTTTGGACGTCACCCTCTTCATCCAGATCCAATGCGACGCACGAATCCGGTTGCTGAAGATATGCTGGAGGCAACAAACTTCATTCTTGGTGACCGCCCTGCTTTCCTTCTCGCAACCATCACTAGTGGATCCTACATATTATGGGCTGCAAGTGGTAACCTCGCCCCAGTAACAGCAGAGGGTTTCCGAAGAATCGATGAAGCTGCCTCCTTTTCCGTCACTCCCACTGACCACATCATTGTTTCTCCTGGTGGTCTCCCTCAAGATGAAAGTCTCTACAATGCCCAGCGGGGCCTCGAACTTGTGAAAAACGCTGTTCGCGATAAAGGCGAAATCCTATTCCTAGCCGAGTGCCCTAAAGGCGCCGCCCCCACACCTAAAGCCCTTAAGTTCTTCTACGACTATCTCACTAAACCCCTCCACACGATTCTACCCGAAATCAAAGAGAAGTACGTACTATACAGTCATAAAGCTGCGAAATTCGCTGAACTAATACAGCGTGTTAAGAGGATTTGGATTTGTTCAACTCTTTCTGCTGAGCAGGTTGAAGCGGTACACCTTCATCATACTTCGAAACCACAAAAAATTGTAGACCAGTGGATTCGCAGTGACCCTGATGCTCAGATTCTTGCATTCGATGAAGCGAACAAAATCGCTGTTTATGCAGCTGACGATAACTAATATTTCCTGAACTAATATATCAGATTGCAGAAGAAATAATAAGCACGATTTACCTCCTAGTCATTTAGAGAGCTCAAGGAGGCCGCCAATGCCTATTGTCTTCTCCTACTGCGAGAAGTGTAAAGCCCGAGTCGCAATCGAACTACCTTCCGATATCGCGTCAAGGTACACTGTCTTCCCTTTCGCCTACACCTACATCCACGGCAATCCTCCACACGCTCTCATAATCTATTTGGATCAGACCCTCACCGAGCGTGGACATGAAGTATCAGATATTCACGGAATCAGCTCTGAAAAAATCCCACTACCCACAGAAACGGTGACAATCCTTGCTAAGAGCGCGCCAGAGCCCACACCAACGACGCAGAGCGGGCGGATGGTCCCCCTCCTTGTTGCTGGTCTTGACCAGTTTCGCTTGTCGACGAACGAGTTTCGTATCTTGGAACGATGTGATGGTCAAAGGACAATTAAAGAAATCGCCGAAGAATTAGGAATACAATTCTTCGTGGTAATGCGGATCCTGCAAAATCTCCAGAAGCGCGAGATTGTTACTATAGAAAAAAGAATCTGAGGATTAGTAAAAATGGGAATTAAAGGCTGGCTAGCATGGCGCCTTAAAATGAAAAAAACTTCGCTCAACGCCTTCCAAGCGCTCATTGCGGCTATCATTGACTATGTGATCAAGGAAACAGAAGGAGATGTTAAGGCTGCCAACGATAAGCTCTTTCAAATCGGTTTGTCCATGGCCGAGACCTTGTTATTTGAGTACTCCGACAGCATTGGTGAACACGCCAAGACTTTTGACGGCTTCCTGAAAACTTTCAATTTGGCTGTGAGGGTGATGTTGGGTAAGGCTTTCGACAAGGCTTATTGGGATTCAAGTGAACGCAAGATAGTATATTCTTATGAGGATTGCCCGATTTGTGAAGGAGTCAAGATTTCCGAGAAGTATAAGGGCCTAAAGTATTGTCATATCTTGAGTGGGGTTTTCCATCATGTTTTGGCACTTAGGGGCTTCTCTGCTGAATGCGAGGAGGTGCAATGCCGAACTTGGGGCGACGAGGCGTGCGTCTGGGAGCTTCGTGAAAAATAGCGTCGTTTGTGATCGCTCTTAATATCCTCCTTAACGAGAGACTAAAAAACTCTTAACGCACTAATCTCTTCGGCGATTCGCCTTGATGATGAAGTTCGTGGCTGTCCAGCCGGGTTTGTGATTATAAAATGGTCAAGACTTCTGCCTTAAGTGGTTTCTATCGGCTCTCCATAAAAGAGCGTATCAATAAATTGAAGGATGTAGCGAATTTAACTGATGAAGAGGTCAAGTTGCTCCAGGCGCAGGGAGCACTAGACTTCGCAATAGCTGACAGAATGATAGAGAACGTAGTAGGAACAATGCCGTTACCATTAGGCCTCGCAACAAACTTCGTTATCAACGGCCGGGACTACCTAATTCCTATGGCACTTGAGGAGCCATCGGTAGTTGCGGGTGCGTCAAAGGCTGCACAGATGGCTCGTTCCACAGGCGGTTTCACTGCTAATACGACGGAAGCTATCATGATCGGGCAAATCCAAGTAGCAAATCTCCCTGACCCTGAGCAGGGCAAGGTTAACTACGACCCCAAGATAATGCTGCTGGAAGC
>CBDVBC010000313.1:0-2994 GCA_965372125.1 Candidatus Hermodarchaeota archaeon
ACCTGCGGAGCGTTGGTCAATGGAGATGGCAGGGCTGAGCCCTTCGATGGAATCAACGTCTGGCTTTTGTAACCGACCCAGGAATTGTCGCGCATAAGCGCTCAAGGATTCCACATAGCGGCGTTGACCCTCAGCGAATAGGGTGTCGAAGGCTAGCGAGGATTTCCCGGAGCCGGATAATCCGGTTATTACTACAAATTTGTCGCGGGGTATCTTGACTGTGATGTTCTTCAGGTTGTGGACTCTTGCACCCTTCACTACAATGTATTTCTCTGGACTCAACCAACGCACCCGCTATGCCGCCTCGTCACGTCCGGCGTGAATAACTGTATTGGTTTTATACCTGACCCTGCCACGCCTCGACGGAGTTCCGCCTCCTCATCGTCGCTGTTTATCAGCTTTTCTATTATCGCGTGTCAGTTCAAACAGACAATGGTGCTGGGAGTAAACTGAAACTATTTTTCAGGCTTCCTCGCCCTGAAATCGCGCTAAACTACCTCACAAATTCTCTTTTCAATCTACGACTAGAACCTTTCCTCTGCCCTTACAGCGGTAACACGTTCTTTGATAACTGCCAGGAATGTTGGACCGAACCTTCCCTGTTCCTCGGCAAAGGCGGCAGACCCGTACTGGAGACATTTAGGAATCACCACTAGAAACCCGCAAAAATGCCAACAAAAAGGTTCGCATTTCACCTGTTTTACGTGCTACGGCGGCTCCGTTCAGGTTTTCCTGTTGCGCGCAGACCAAGATAGGCTTCGATTTCATTTACGAGGTCCCGGAGCTCAGCAGCCCGCTCAAACTCTAGCTCCTCCGCGGCGTGAAGCATCTCCTCCCGCAGCTCCACAATCAACCAGGCAAGGTCACTTTCGTTGGCGGTCTGCCAATTACGGGGGAGACGGACACCCGGTGCAGCATCAGCTGCGACTCGTTCAACATCCTCAGCGATGTCAACCAGCGACTTGACGATCGTTGTGGGTGTGATTCCGTGTTCACGGTTATGCGCCTTCTGGAGTTCCCGTCTACGATTGTTCTCAGAGATTGCACGCCGCATAGAATCTGTCACCCGGTCCGCATAGAGGATTACTGTTCCGTTCACGTTCCGGCTCGCTCGCCCCATGGTCTGTATAAGACTGGTATCCGAGCGTAAGAAGCCCTCCTTATCTGCATCAAGAATCGCGACAAGCGATACTTCCGGTAAATCGAGCCCTTCCCGGAGAAGGTTGATGCCGACGACTACGTCAAACTTTCCTCGCCGTAGATTCCGAAGCACCTCTATTCGGTCAAGGGTGGCCACCTCGGAGTGCAGGTACTCGGCTTTCACTCCAGCATGGACAAGGTAGTCTGAGAGGTCCTCAGCCATCCGTTTCGTCAGAGTAGTTATGAGCACTCGTTCATCCCGTTTTTCGCGCTTCCGAATCTCCGCGAGGAGATTCTCAATTTGGCCCTTAGTAGGGCGAACAATAATTAATGGATCGACGAGGCCTGTGGGACGAATAATCTGCTCGACAATCTGCTGCGCCTGTTTCCGCTCATAATCTGCTGGGGTCGCAGAGGTGAAGAGAACTTGCCGCATGTAGGGCTCGAACTCTTCGAAGGTTAGAGGTCGGTTATCATAGGCAGAGGGTAGACGGAACCCAAAGTCCACTAGGTTCTGCTTCCGGGCGCGGTCTCCCCGGTACATACCGCGCAGCTGGGGTAAGGTGACGTGGGACTCGTCAAGGACCAGGAGAAAGTCCTTGGGGAAATGATCCAACAGGCAGTAGGGCTTCTCCCCGGCTTGGCGCTTGTCAAAGTAACGAGAATAGTTCTCGATGCCACTCGTCCAGCCCACGGTACTCAGCATTTCCATGTCATATTTTACGCGACGCCGAAGCCGGTCCGCCTCTAGGATTTTCCCCTCCGCTTCTAGTTCTGCGACCCGCTCCCGCAGCTCCACCTCAACCGCCCTGACGACATCAGGGATATCATCGCGGTTAGTTGTGAACTGCTTGGCAGGGAATATCCGAATCCGCTCTTGCTCACCCAGCACTGTCCCATGCAAAGGCGCCACCTCAACAATCCGCTCAATCTTGTCGTCAAAAGTCTCTAGGCGAACAGGCGTATCCGCATAGGCAGGAAAAACCTCAATAACATCCCCCCTCACCCGGAAAGTACCCCTCCTGAAATCAAAATCGTTCCGTTGGTATTGAAGATGAATAAGGCGAGTGAACAGATCCTTCCGTGTTATGGTCTGCCCCTTTGTCAGCTCCAACATAACACCACGATACGCGCTAGGCGCTCCAGTCCCGAAGATACAAGAGACCGAAGCCACAATCAACACATCCCGCCGCACCGCCAGCGACGCAGTTGCCGCCAGCCGCATCCGCTCCACCTCCTGATTGATTGAGGAATCCTTCTCAATATACGTATCAGATGTCGGCAGGTAAGCCTCGGGCTGATAAAAATCGTAGAACGATACGAAATATTCTATTGCGGAGGTTGGAAAATATTCTCGGAACATGCTGCAGAGCTGGGCGGCAAGGGTCTTGTTCGGGGCGATGACGAGTGTCGGCTTCTGGAGTGCAGCAACTACGGAAGCGACTGTGAAGGTTTTTCCTGATCCTGTGACTCCGAGGAGTACTTGTTTGTGGCCCTGCTTGTAGCCTTTCAAGAGTTGTTTGATGGCTTTTGGTTGGTCACCTCTTGGTTTGAACTTTGGGTTCAACTCGAACTTTGTCACCGGATTCGCGCCTCCGGAGGCACAAGCCAACTCTTTGCTTTATCACTTTTGCGGGGGTCAGGATAAGTATCTTTACTCCGAACCAGTAATACACAGCAATATTTGGGGTTAAGTTTAAACCGGCGTGTGTTTCCTGTCACCTAGATTAGCCTCAGATGGCAGAAGGAATTTGAGGATTTTTCACTTTTACGATACCCTGTCTCAATTAAATTATCGTATTACTCAGTCAAAGACGTAAAATTCTCATATCAACTGTTTAGGAAACGCGTATG
>CBDVBC010000314.1:0-2990 GCA_965372125.1 Candidatus Hermodarchaeota archaeon
ATCTTTGTATTCGATGGCATTCCAGGCTGGGAGGACAAACTCAGTTGTGATTGTCACCCATTCGCAGAAAGGTACCGGATTGTTGGTAAGGTCCCAATCCACTGTTAGCTCTGTTCTCTGGGGTTGGCTTTCGACTATCGAAGGTGTTAGATCATCATCCCAGTCAATCTCTGTTTTGTAGCTGAGAATTCTTGTGTCTGTGCCAACCCTGTAATGTAGGTCAATTGCTTCAATCGTGCTACTCTGATGGATTTTGTAGGAGCCAACCACAATTTGTGTCTGTTTGTTGTCCGAAGGATCGTCGGTCGGGCAAAGCGTAACAATACATCTAATGTAAGGATGTGGAATACTGAAATTAAAATAACAGCCATTGCCTTCGTTCGAGCCGCCCGGATTCGGATTGTTGTAGGCGTCATAGGTATAAACCTGAATGTTGCCTCCTGTATCTCTATCTGAATCGGCCATTCGGATTTGTGTGGGATTGACAGAGAGGGTTCCTTTGGCAGAGTTATCTCCCCATGCTGTTGTCGCATGGCCTCCTGATCCTACCTGAGCACCAGCAACCGGCCAGCTGAAGCAAAGACCTACACTCTGACATCTCCTTAGCTCGTTCCCCATTGTTCGAGGGATGTTCGAGTCGTTCCAAGGATTCATTGATTTGGTACCATGAACGGTGACAACAGTGTAGGGATTATTGGTCCAGGTATTGTTGGCGGAGCCCAACCACCACTGTAGTGCTGCATCCGGCCAACCCCGGTTTACTTTCGTATAGTTGGCAACCATATCCGCATATATATCATCTGCACGCTGTTGTACTGTATTCCCATCGCCATAGCCTACACCTGCAAGTATATTCGCAGCGGTGGCCATCCAACATGAGTTGTCCAAAGCTGGAGGTGGCGGAACAGGCGGACCTTTATCTATATCTGGTGCCGGATTCATTTTTTGGTATTGGCATGAGCACGATGTAGTAATGAAAATCAATACTACGCATATCATAAATACGAAGATTTGAACTGGATGATTCTTTCTTAGAGATATTCTCATTTTATCCCTCCTTTTATTTAAAATTAGAAAGGGCACCAACTAACCACCATCAAGTCAGCGGTTCCAGTGCCCTACGTTCATCGCCTAGCCTCCTAAACCAATGCTGCAATTTACTTGTGGCTCAGGTCAAGCAGTTCACATATGAATATAATTAGCGTGGTGCTTATTGTATTAGTTCCCATATGAATTGTCAATACCTAGATGTGCAACGTTTTTCTGGGCACTCCCCAGGAGCCCCACGCCGCGGAACGGGGCTCGCCTAAGCCCAGACGAGTGCCATACATCTCACGACTGACCACATGTAACTTTCCCTATTCGGCGGGGCGCCACGTTGAGGATCCGGGCTTTCATGAGTAGGAAGTGCTTACTCCGCCTCTTCCTGAACCCCCAGAGCGGATGTTCTGGAAAACCCGCCCCGTCGAACCAATAACTCTATAGTTATGGGCCCCTGTTTCCTATTCAGGGTCTCATGTGCGTGAAATCACAGGGGCGTGCGGCCCCTTTCTTCCGCTCCGGGCCGCCTTTTTCTGGACTGAATACGGGGTTTTTCGCCCAGAAGCCCCGTTTCTCGTCTGGTGGCTTCGCCCCTATAGGAAACCCGCGAAGGAGCCAGCTGTGAGGCGTATGGCACTCATGGGCTCCCCGACAAGCCCCGATTCTTGACGTGGCGCCCCGTGTGGCAACAGAGGGACATTTCACAAGTCCGTTATCCACACAGTAAGAACAGCAACTACTATGGGTCCGAAAGCCCGTGCAAAAGCTACTAGGGTCGGATACCTGTCAAAGAGGGTTTTTGCCTCCTGATGATATACTTCCGTTCTTCGACGCAGCCGAGTCAGGAACACACTTGCCGCGGCGTAGCCTGCATCTGCGTCCTTGGATTCAAATGTTCTCCGCAAACCTCGCTCAAGGTCAGCCAGCATACCCTGAAACTCCGCGTTGTCATTTTCTTGGACAGCTCGGAGAGCAGCCCTTCTCGGTATTGAATCGGGTGTGACAACCATGATCTTTCTAGGAGAGACTGGTTTTTCACCAACAGTAACGGACTTTTGCTTTAGCACCTCAGCCAAGGCGAGGAGCAGTCTCTCAACATGCCAGGAGGCCTTCACAGGGTTACCACTCTGCAGTTCTAGAGCTCCGATCCTTGCTGCGTGGATGCAGGCACCTAGTGAGAGCTCACGTAGACTTCGCCGTACGGACAATGGCCACACAATTACGTATAGGCAATAGACGAAGACCATTATCATGACGCCTACTATCCCCCGGGCCGTAACTCCTTCGCTAATATACACTACTAGGACCATTTACACTAGAAGGATGCCTGTCAAAATGGCCACAAAGGGAAGAATATAGCCGATAAGTTTGAGTGTTCGCCATCGTTTTTGCCAACGCGCAAACTGCGCTTGATGAATCACGTTCCACGCGTCGGTTACGTCTTTCACGCTACTTTCCCCAGGAATAGTGCTTTGCTTGTCCATCGGCACACCTCCCTCTTGGAGAGCTACCCATATCTACTATTCAAATTAAAAAGGACACCAGCAACCGCTATTCAAAGCGGTTCCAGTGCCCTTGCAATACCCTACATCTTCCCTAACCTTCTCTTTTTCCAAGTTATTTTATATGTCGGAACTCGAGTCATTACTCGGTTTGAGAGAAAAGAAATCGCTCGGGATTTGAGCAACAAAAATCGACCTTCTCATCCGCAGTCAACGCTTTGTTCCTAGAGAACACATCTAGATATTTGTTATACGACTCAATCGACATTAAGTTAATCGTGAAATCAGACCCAAAAAGTATGCGTTTCCACAGCTTAGTACTTAGCTCATCTGAGGCTTCATTGATCACTTTTTTTAGTGAAGCATAATACCTATCATTTATAGCTCTGTTTGAGAAGTCCACATATACATTGTCGTAGTTTCTGACGAGCTCCAATATTTCGTTGA
>CBDVBC010000315.1:0-2980 GCA_965372125.1 Candidatus Hermodarchaeota archaeon
GCTCGGATCTGGCTAATGAAGGTGATTACCTCCTTAGCTTCACCTTCGGTGATCAATACGTCTAGGCAGTAGCGTTTCCCCAAGTGGAGGTGCATGTTGCCTGAGACAATCGCGTTGTACTGATGGCGGAGGCGGGTGAGTCTTTCATCGACGTAGTGCTTCTCGTGCTCGGAGATGACTGTGATGGTTGCGATGACCTTTCCGCGTTTGAAGCGGCTTAGCTCAAACTCGTCAAGGGCACCTCTGATGGCGTCGCGGATGGCTTCGGAGCGGCTAGAGTAGCCTCGATTCTTGATCAGTGTATCGAGCTTTTTTAGTAGATTTGTTGTGAGTGAGATGCTGACAATGGGCAAAGAATCACCTTCGTTATTAAATTAGTACGATATGCTTATTAATTCTTATTAAAAAATGCCTTTGCATTAGCACTCATTTAATATTGGTAGAGTTCTGTCCTTCTCCACAGCAGTTCCAGTGAGATCTTGCCATGCACGAGCACCACGACGAACATTACGAACAACACGAAGAGCCAGAAGAAGGGGCCTTTTGCAGCACTTGTGAAGGCGATTTTGCCTCAACAACGAAGGCGACATCCATATGGAGGAACAAGGACTTCTATGTCCTTCTCGTCACTGCACCCTTACTTGTCACTGGGCTAGTGTTCCAGTGGGTTCTGGGTTGGGGGCTTTACGCGTTTTTGCTCTTCCTTGCCACAACCGTCATCGCAGGCGCCAGCATCGCTAAAGCTGGGCTATCCGGGCTCATCTTCCGCAGGCGGCTCACCATCAGTTTGTTAATGACAATTGCTGCCATCGGGAGCTTCCTCATCGGTGCCGTAGAGGAGGGTGCGGCTGTCATCTTTTTGTTCTTCCTGGCTGAGTTTCTCGAACACCAGGCCAGTGAACGGGCAGGTAGATCCATTGCAGGACTCCTAAAACTTGCTCCTGAAGTCGCGACGATTAAACGAAATGGTAAGGAGGAGGAAATCCATGTCCACGATGTAAAAATTGGTGACATTATTCTGGTTCACCCAGGGGACCGAATCCCCCTAGATGGGATAGTCTCCAAAGGCGGGTCGAGCGTGAACCAAGCCCCCATCACTGGTGAATCCCTCCCAGCCACCAAGCAAGAGGGCGATGAGGTGTTCGCTGGGACCATCAACAATGAGGGGTTCCTTGAGGTCCGGGTAACAAAGCTCTCCGGTGAAACCGTCCTCTCAAAAATCGTCAAGATGGTAGAAGAGGCCCAGCGGCTCAAATCACCCACTGAGAAGTTTATCGACCGCTTTGCGAGAATCTACACTCCTGCCGTGATACTCCTAGCCTTGGGTGTGGCGTTGATTCCTCCCTTTCTCTTGGGCTGGGACCTTTACGCTTGGGTGTATCGGGCCTTGACGCTCCTCGTCACCTCATGCCCCTGCGCACTAGCTCTATCGGTTCCCGTGGCCATGGTGTCAGGAATAACTAGTGCTGCCCGCAATGGGGTTCTCATCAAGGGGAGTCGTTACATGGAGGAGCTTGGCGGTGTACGTGTAATCGCCTTGGACAAGACAGGAACACTAACCAGAGGGCACCTAGTTGTCACCGATATTGTAGCCAATGGACATTCCAGCAGAGAAGTGTTGGAGAAAGCAGCCTCCCTTGAGACTTATTCTGAGCACCCAATAGCCAAGGCCATCCTTAAGAAGGCAGAGCAACTGGGAATTTCACTTCAAGCAGTTGAAGGTTTTCGGGCAATACCGGGCAAGGGAGTTATGGGGCGGTTCAACGGTGAGACAATCTATGTTGGGAATGAACGCTTGTTCACAGAGATGAATGCGGAGTTCCCAGAAGAACAGGTAGCTAGGCTGGAGAGGGAGGGAAAGACCGTAGTAATTGTTGGTGATGAAAGGACCGTCATCGGCTTAATCGCCATCCGTGACGAGATCCGACCCACAGCAGCCGGAACCATTGCAGAACTGCACGCCCAGGGTATCAGGCCCGTCATGCTCACCGGGGATAACCGGGAAACCGCAGGAACCATCGCCGCCCAGCTGGGGATCGATGAATTTCATGCTGAACTCTTGCCCCAGGATAAGGTCGCACTCATCGAGGAACTAACACGACAGCATGACCATGTTGCCATGATTGGTGATGGCGTTAATGATGCCCCGGCACTAGCCAAGGCTGATGTTGGTATCGCCATGGGTGCTATGGGCAGTGATGTTGCCATCGAAACCGCCGACATCGCCCTGATGCAAGACGACCTCTCCAAGCTCAGCTACCTCATCCGTCTAAGCAAGAAGACAATGGGCATCGTGAAGCAAAACGTCATAGCCTCCCTCATAATAAAGCTCAGCCTCGCAATACTCGTCTTCCCAGACCTGGTCTCCCTCTGGCTAGCAGTTGGCCTAGGCGATATGGGGCTCTCGCTAGGGGTAATCTTGAACGCAATGCGTCTCTCGCTGGTGAAGGACAAGCCTGTTCCAGTTAGGGGCGATTAAAGTAGATATGAGCGATAAAGCTGATTATTGTTAGTGCAAGAAAGATCCACATTAGGTAGCCAAAGAGGATTTCTTGGCTTTCAAGAAGCGGGTCACCAGTAGGGAAGGTCCATATCGCAAACAACTGGTTTGCGATGTAGCAGATAAACGTCAAAGCACCAAAGATGGCAATCATGTATGCAGTTTTTGGAGGCATTCTAAACATAATTATTATTCCTTTCATACTTATGGTCATAACGCCCACAACTATATATAGTTTGTGTTCTATTACCTTATTACAATGAATCGAAAACAAAGAGGAGATATTGTTCGCAAAATCATCAACCAGGTACGTGAAGGTGAATTTCCCTATGAAAGTAGAGAAAAAACCAAGATATCATGGAAGGATTATGACATTGCACAGTGTCGTGAGATTGCCGATATGATTGATCTTATCCGGGAATTAGTAGATTCTGCTGTAAGGCGGATTGAAGCTAAAATACCTCCTACACATAAAGGTCC
>CBDVBC010000316.1:0-2980 GCA_965372125.1 Candidatus Hermodarchaeota archaeon
TATAATTATGATATATTCAAGAGGGATTGGAAATTGCATTATTATTACTGCCTCGATAGTGATTAATTCCTGATTTGACGAAATTATAATGACTGTATTATGTTGGAGTTGAATAGGGTAGCTAACGGTTTGAGGTGACCCTGGTGGTAGTTGAAGCGTGAAGCTTACCCGCCCTTGATTGTTTGTACTCCCTGAAAATACTATTTGTCCGTTGAAAACAAGAAGGATTTCCCGGTTTGACAGGGGGCGACCGAAACTGTCTCTCAAAGTTCCGTTAACGCTGATACTGGTTCCTCCTGGGTGAGGGCCATTATCCACCTCGATGAGAAGCGTAGCATTCACGAAAACATCCAGCGTTTGTGACGCATTACTGGATCCATAATAGACATCGCCATTGTAGTCTACAGTAAAGTTGACGGATGATACGGTTACGGGGATACTCACAGGCAGTATTGAAGTAAATTGGAATACACCGTTCGCTAGGGTGAGAGTCCAACCTAACGAGATGATTGTAGTATCGTAAGCTAGCTCAGCAGTTACGTTGGCGCCAATCAGTTCTCCCTGTTGATCGTCGACAAGTTGACCTGAGAAAACGATGCCCTCCTCAACACGGGCTTGGGTCGCGTTGAACAGTAAGTTAATTGCTTGTGTTGTCGAATTAATACTGAAATAATCTGTGGTACTCTGGACTTGAAGTGTTGCGCTGACCACATCACCAGTAACTTCGAACAATCCCACTGACTGACTGGTCGCCACTTGGTACAAGTAATCTATCCCGCCAGTGGCATTTGTGGTGGTAGTCGTGATGAAGCTTCCGTTGAAGAATATATTGACAGTGACGCCGCTTTGACGCTGCCCGGTCGAGTTCTCGACCCACCCAGTAAATTGGATCCAGTTTTCGCGTTGAGTTAAGTCATCTCCGTCGTCATCATCGACAAAGACGACGATTGTCCCCTCATCATGGATTAGGACAAGGGCGGTTCCTCTTGACCCGAAAATATTCGGCTCACCAGAGTATTGTGCTTCAACTGTCGCTTGACCAAGAGCTGTCGCGTTATGGTCATAGAGAAAATTGCCACTGCTATCTGTGATTACGCCTCCTAGCGGTGTTCCATTATAGAATAGTTGAACGGTAGCCCCAGGAATCGCTGTATTATTCTCAAACAGTAGTTGCCCAGATATTGTTACATTACTGTTTACGCGTGCAGCATTGGGTACTGCCTGGATGGAGAGTTGGGATTGAGCCGTGATATTTAGTATCTGAGGAAGACTCGCCACAGGGTCAATCACTCCAGGCAAGCTGAACCAAGCAAAGGCGGTCGCGGCTCCAAGTGGATGATGGTCCTGAGGTATAGAATAGAAGGTTGAGTATATTCCATCTTGATCAGTGAGTTTACCAGTGACTGCTTGAGCGTTGATGTAAATATCGACTTCGGTTAGCAGCGCCTCGTTTTGGGAAATTCCTCTTCCGTTCACTGCGTCGGTGAGAGTGCCATTAAACAGAATAAGTGAAGTGCGGTTAAGCTCCAGGGGTGAAGCAGAGAAGGTGAGATTAGCAGCGCCGTGAAGCCCGATACCATCATATTCATTCTTCCCATGGGAATACGCGCGAAGAATATGCACTCCAACAATCGCCGAATTATTGTAGGTGAAATTAATTGATGCCTCTCCAGCTGCAGATGTAGTGTTGGTACCTAATAGCCAATTTTCCGTGTCATCCCAGAACTCAACCGTCTCACCTGGAGAAGGCAAACCATCCTTCGTGAGTGTAGCCTGCACTTGGAACTGGACACCTCGGTCCACGATTGGAGTGGGAACATTGATAGCAAGATCGTAATAGGTGCTGACAACATAAGGATCTCTGGCGGGTGGACTTCCCGTAATCAGATTTGGTAGAGGAGTCGAATCGAACTGCAGCCAATGACCTACTGAACTGCTAATCGGAATGTAGACTTCTACCCAGAAATGTAAATGCATGAACTGTAAGTCCCGGCGACTACCGTCTGGTGCTCCTAGAACCGCTCCAAAAACAGGGCGCGCAGCTATGCCCTGCTTCCGCAGAAACATAGTAAAAGCAGTTGCAAAATCCTGACCGATTCCTGTCCCTCCCGCTAGGAACCATTCAACCCCTTCATCATCTGATCCGGGTCTTTGGGCAGAGAGGTCAAAAGTGAAGGTTTCCTTGAAATATTCTAGTATAGCGAAAGCCTCTTCGAAAGCGCTGTCTGGAACTCCAGCTAATATTGCGTCGAGTCTATTCTGGATGTCTGTATGGGTAGCTGTGCTCAACTGATCCAGACCCTGAGTCTGGTAAAGGCTCAAGCTAGAGGGTGTACTGTCAGCTGACATCGCTTGGGGTCTGATAAGGGTCCAGTTAAGAGTGGGGTCGTAGGTAACTTCGTAAGTAAGCTCGGTAGTAGCATTGGTATCGAATCGTCCATTAAGTATCGTACTACCGTATTGGTCTGTCTCGAGGTCATATGGGTGCTGTAAATAAAGGGAATTTACAGAATCGGGTATAATCCAGGGTTCAGGCCAAAGAGACAGTAATGGCAGGGACCCGCCAAGACCGTGAGTTATGTTCATCGTGACAGTGTAAACTGTTTCGCCTCCACTTGCCCTTTCTGCTAGTGGGAACGTTGTAGAATTATCCTTTCCCCAGTTTGAACCTGTGCCCGTGATGTAAGAGTATGTGTCATAGGCGGTCCTTTTCCAATATCGAGGCGGGTCTGCTGGCGATACCAAGGCAAAGGTTTCAAAGGGGTTAATATCCCATGGTAAATCAAAGGGAACATCATCCAAGGTAATGTTAATGAGAAGTGAATCGTCACCAGTGGTATTCACAGTTACTCCCGCTCCGAAAGGGGGAACATCTTCGTAGGGTTCATCCCTTGGGATGGGGAGCATCAATAGCGGCGGAAGTATAAATGAGAGAATCAAGGTAGCAATGATTGCTACTGAAATAAGTGAAAAGATGGTT
>CBDVBC010000317.1:0-2974 GCA_965372125.1 Candidatus Hermodarchaeota archaeon
AGTTTTAAGTTCTTTCCGCAAGAGTTGCATTGCCAGTCCGAGAGCATGTTCACTGTCTGCTCTACCATTCGCACCTGCTGCAGTAGGATGACCACCGCCAGAACCGCCAATTATTTCGCCGAGAGGTTCCATTATATGTTTTGCGAGATCCAACCCATAATCGCTCTCTACAGTAGGCTTACAGCGGGCACTCAATCGGACTTCGTCTTTTTTCATAGCACAAACTATAGCGATGTCAGCACCAACACTGATGAGTGCACGACAGACACTAGCCTCGTATGAGCCTATCGTGGCAACGGCGATGAGTAGGTTGAACTCGTCATATACAACGATACGCCGAGCCGCTTTTAATCTAGCTATGCGTTCAGACTTGTCCAATGGCGTGTGGAGCAGGCTACGTACATATAAGTAATCTGCGCCATGTCTCAACAGAATGATGAAATGTTCAAATGTACTGCTGAGGGCATTACCGAAATGCCTGCTGTCATAGACGACTGCGCATGCAAGAAGATTGGCAACATGCGGAGGCATCGACACATCACTTTCCAGCCAAACCTTGAGTACAAGTTCTGCAGTTGACCGAACTTTGTCATCGTGTAGAACAAAATCTGCTAACTGAGATAACTTTTGATGGAAAACATGGTGGTCGATACAGAAAACAGTACAATCAGCTTTGGAAAAATGCTCTGCTAGTGTACCTATCTGATCCAAGTTATTCAAATCAACAAGTATCACAGTAGAGTAAGCTGCTAATTGTTCAGCGGGAGCGATAACCAAGTTGAATGTTTCGGCGATCCTCTTTGCGCTACGATTGAGGCTCTCTGCAAAAAGTGTACACTTCACACCTGTTTTTTTCTTAAGAAGTGTAGCAAGAGCCGCCGCGCTACCAACCGCATCTGGATCCGCGCTCTGATGAAGGATTAAAGCGATTGGCGCCTTTGCTCTGTTTAAGAGTTCTACAAGGAATTGAGAAGAATCGAGTAGTTTCAACGGGTTTTCACACATCGATGAATCTGTGAGTGGGAGCTCCGTTTTTCACAACGACTTATCCTGCTGGAGCGGGACCGCCGCTAACGCCTAGCATTCCGCGGAGGGTTTCTTGAAGCGTCTCGAATTGTTTACTGAATGTCTTTTCCTTCTTTTCAAGCGATTTTAGACGAACCGTAAGCGACTCCGCCTGTTCTTCTAAGGTTGTTGTAGCCTTCTCCTTGGTTGTTTTGAACAGGATGGAACCTGCCATCTGGAAAATGTCAGCTTTGTCAGCGAGCGCTACCAACTGTTTCTGTGCAATGTTAATTTCAGCAAGCTGTTGTTTAACTTGGCGTAGAGCCGCGTGCACAAATTGAAGACGCTCTTGCACCTGTTGGATTCGTTCGACTTGTTGACGGACTTGAGGCGGAATATCTTCACCCATTTTCCTCACCACTAATTTGTCTCACCGTTAAGTGAAAAACACCCTCCGCCACCATAAACAGGCGCAGTAGAGATGTTGATGCTGCACGTAACGCCTTCACATCTTTGGCGGCAAGGTGGAACTCTAGCTGGTTTCGGGTAGGCGTTACCTGCAATCTGACCCTTTTTGTATCTATCGCATCAAACTCTGGCTGAAGCGTTGCCAATAGAGCGTCGTTAGTACATCCGTTTTGATCCAATATAATTATTGTTAACCAGAAAGGCATCGTTTCCTTCAATACCAAGTGAGTAGGTCTTTCATCTACCATCGCTTCCAATCTCCTCGTGGTTTCCTGTAAACGTTTCGAACATACAGAGATGGTCCTACGGCTTGGTTATCCCGAAGGGAAAGGAATTCAAGGTTTGAGCGCCGGTGAAGGGCCACTAACACGAGGGTGACATCCGCCCTTTCAGTAGACAGTGCTTCACGTCGTACAAAGGGAACCCCTAGGGCAAGAGCGAGGAGTTCTGCCTGTGATTTGTCTCTATCAGTATCCTGAATGATGTAGAGGATCTTTGAACGGGGTATTGGTTGCTGTCTCTTCTGCCGTAGTAAAATTACGGACTTGAGGAAAATGAGGGGGGGTTGGAACAGCCACTTCCTCTGCAAATATTGAAGGAATATCAGTCGACCAGGATTACCATGATATCCACCAATCAGCAGGATACGTGATGCACCTTGAGAACGTGCCTCTTCACAGAACTCGATTAAACTCTGTTTCCCACGAGTTAACCGGGCAGCGCGAGGGATTACTCTGGAAAGTTCTTTCGCAAAACTTCTAATCCGCTGAGAGGGCTTTCGCGTCGTTCCGATTACAATCACGCCGCTCAACGTCTCACAGAGCGTTCACGTAAGGAGCGCAGGATTTTCTGTGCATCAGTTGCTGGGTAGTATGCCCCACCAGTGAAAGTATGATCGCATTTGCGGCATTTCCATATTCCCGTTGAAATGCGGCGTACCGCCTTTGTTTGGCAACTGGGACATTTGTGTAGCGCTTTCTCAACCGCTTCTATTTCTGCTACTCGCCGGCGAATTGTTGAGCCGTAACGTGCACCGAAGCGTCCCGCTCGCCCAGCTTTCTTAGTGCGTCCCATCGAGTTCACGTCTTAATTGGTTTTATCGTTTAGGGAGCGTGCTCCTTGCCTTTTTAACTATTTGGCACGCCCGTTCTACACAGTCTAGGATTTCTTGTCGAGTAAGTGTTCCTGGACCGCTTTTTTGCATAGAACAAATAGTGTCATCGCCATCAACTGTAATGGTGAGACGTGTTGACATAACAATCTCTTCCGCTGACAGAGGGTCGATGACAATACTGTCATTGATTTTAGCAAATGTCAAAGTAAATGGTGGAGCCCCCATTTCTAGTGGTTTGTACTCCTCTAATACAGTGGCATTTCCCTCTTCGTCAATTTCAACTTTAGGTAGTTTTGAGCTCATTAACGCTGAAACATATTGTAGAGATGATACATCTATTTGTTTTCCATGGTCTTCAAGTATTTAGTTGTCTACGATGAGAAGATA